>JANLSL010000288.1:0-7472 GCA_031362385.1 Alphaproteobacteria bacterium
GCTCGATTCCAACTTAACGCTGCTTGCTCTAGCGGGCGCGCACCCTTGGGGCTGCGAAGCGCTCGATCTCAACTCCAACACTGGCAGCATCGGCAAACACATCAAGTTTTTCGATTCGCACACGCGCTGATTTGGCCAGAGCAGGTTGAAGGCAAATATCAGCCACACGCTCGGCCAAGGTTTCGATCAAATTAATCGTTCCATCAGCAACGATGGCGCGGATACGCACAACCAGGTCTTCATAGCACAAGACATTTTCCAGCTGGTCTGAGTGCGGGGCTTCACCTTCTAACACACCAACATCAAGATTAATTCGAATCCGCTGGGGCCCGCGCTTTTCATGGGCGTGGACGCCGATGATGCAGGTCATTTCCAAATCGCGGATAAAAACATGCCGAATGCCAAGTTTGGCATCTGCAATTTTAAGTGTTTCGATTACCTGATTCTTGGTCATTGCTGTTTCAATCTTCCGGCTGGGCGTCTTTTGCGACCTGGCCCCATCCTAAATGTTGACCGCCATCCAGGGCGATCATTTGCCCGGTCATGGCCGGTGCGGCAAGGATAAAGCGCACCGCTTGGCAGATCTCGGCCGGCGTTGTGCCCTGGCCTAAGGGCATGCTGCGGCTTTGGGCGCTAAACTGGGCTTGGCTTTGCCGGGGGCTGGGCAGGGTGGGCCCGGGGCCAATGGCATTAACCCGAATGCGCGGGGCCAACGCCATCGCCAATGTTTGGGTGAGTGTCCACAGCCCTGCCTTGCTTACAGTGTACGATGTAAAGTGGGGCGTGAGGTGCCACACGCGCTCATCAATAATGTTGATGATCGCGCCGGTATGGGGTGCCGGAAGTTGGCGCGCAAATGCTTGGGAGAGAAAAAATGGCGCGCGCAGATTAATTGCCATATGGCTATCCCACGAGGCCAGCGTTGCCGTATCAATATCATCGCGCTCAAAAATAGAGGCGTTGTTGATCAGGCAGCCAAGTGGTCCAATCAGGCGTACAGCGTTTGGCACCAGTGCAGCGGCAGCCTCGGGGTCTGACAAGTCTGCATCGCAGGCAACGGCTTTGCCCCCTTTGGCATTGATCGCAGCCAAGACCTCGTCGGCGGCCTGCGACGAGCCATGAAAATGGACGGCGATCGACCAGCCGTCGGCAGCCAATGCTTCGGCGAGCGCGCGGCCGATTCGGCGAGCCGCCCCGGTGATGAGCGCGGTTTTGGGCGTGGTCGATGGCGGCAGATTGACCATTGATTGGCACCTTGTTTCATGGTGCTGGTAAAGGCTACGGAGCTAAAAGACAAGCCAATGACTGAATCGTCTCCAAAACCTGCCCCTGAGGCACCGCCGACCAAAACGAAGGCCGAAGCCTCTGCGCGCCGCTCGAAGGCCTTTGGCACATTTCTGCTGGCGGCATTTCTAAGCGTGCTGTTGCTGGTGGGCGCAGGGGTCTACTTGACCCTGGCTCCGGATCCTGCGGCGCGTCCCACTACAGCGCCCTCTGGTGCGTCGACCACACTGCCTGCCAAGACAATGACTTTTGTTGCGCCTCGTAGCGTGATCGATGCCGAATTGTTGCGTGACTTTGAAACTGAAACTGGAAATAGCGTCGAGCTGATTTTGTACGACAATGAGGAGACACTTCTTGGTGCTGCTGCAACCAGCGGCCTGAATGCTGATGTGCTGCTTGCGTCTGGCATCACCATTCAACGCCTTCAACGCAATGCTGGTTTGATTGTTTTGCCCGCACGTCTGATTGGCAATCTGGGGCGCATTGATCCTGGCTTGCGGACACTGTCGAAACTTTATGATACGGCGGGCCTTTATGCTGTGCCCTTTGCTTGGACAGCGATCGGGCTTGGGTTTGATCGCGCGGCATTGACCACGCGCCTTGGGTCTACCCATACGCTTGAAAGCTGGGCGACGCTGTTCGATCCGTCGGTCGTTTCTAAGCTTGCTGACTGCGGTGTTTACAGCCTTGATGCGCCCTCGCTTGCATTTCCAAGTGTATTGAAGTCTATGGGGTTGCCGCCGTTCTCTGAAATGCCTGGCGACATTGAGCGCGCCTCAGCAGCGTGGGAAGCGGTGCGCACAAAGATTTCCAAATTTGATAGCCGTGCTTTAAGCGATGGTCTCGCCAGTGGCCAAGCTTGCCTTGCGCTGGCAACTGCAAGCGATGTCTATCGTGCGCGTGCCCAAGCGCGCGATACGAGCCAAACGTTTAGCCCCGAATTTGTAGTGCCGCGCGAAGGTTCGATACTCAGGCTTTATATGTTGGCGCTGCCCCGCGGACTCAAAACCGATGCTGCCCCACCAAACCGACAAGCCGCCTTGGTGGATTACTTGCTTAAACCCGAAGTCAGCGCGCGCATGACCAACAGCCATTGGCTCGCCAATGCGGTCCCGGCCTCGCAACTTTACATCCGGCAAGACATCAAAGGCGATCCGGGCATTTATCCCGATGTCGCTGGGTTCGCGCGCCTGACGCCTGAAACAAATCCCACGCAAGCCGCTATTAGCTTGCGCGAGAGGTTTTGGCTTTTGATTAGCTCCAGCGGCAAAGCGCCTTAAGCAGTTGGCTGAAACGCGGCACTGTAATCACGGATGAACTGCGCCAGCGCAGTAGGCTCGCGACCGAGAATACGTTTCACGGTATCGGTGCCTGTGCCGCCGAGCACTGCGGCGATGACTGCGCCCAAGTCTCGGGCACGTCCCGGAAATGTAGATTTTCGATTTTCCGGTCGGGACCTAGTCTTTGGTGCCAAAGCCGCCACCACCGGGCGTGAGGATGGTGATGCTATCGCCGGGTCTGACATCCACCGATGCGGTAGATCCTAGACATTCAATAGTGCCAGTGGATCGGCGAATACTGGTTTCACCAGCTAACCCGGGTTCGCCCCCAGCCAAACCAAAGGGCGTTGAGTCGCGCCGACCTGAAAGGATTGATGCTGTCATAGGTTCCGTAAATCGCAACGTGCGCTCCACGCCGTCTCCCCCGCGATGATGGCCTTTCCCGCCCGCACCTGCCCGCACCGCGAATCGCTCGAGGACAACGGGAAATCGCCATTCCAAGATCTCTGGGTCGGTAAGCCTTGAATTCGTCATGTGCGTTTGAACCGCAGAAGCGCCATCAAAGGTGGCGCCAGCACCTGCGCCGCCGCAAATTGTTTCGTAGTACTGGCGGTGGGCATCGCCGAACGTGAAGTTATTCATTGTGCCCTGGCTGGCGGCAAGCACGCCAAGCGCACCATACAGGGCATCACAGATGATCTGCGAGGTCTCAACATTTCCAGCAACCACAGCAGCGGGGCTTTTTGGATCGAGCATCGAGCCTGGTGGTATGATGAGTTCGATGGGCCGCATGCAGCCGTCGTTCAGCGGAATGTCTTCGTCGATGAGTGTTCGAAAGACGTACATCACCGCGGCCCGGCAAATTGAGCGCGGCGCGTTAAAATTAGTCGGACGTTGCGCAGAGCTGCCGCTGAAATCTACAGTGGCTTTGCGCGCGTTCTGATCGACTGTGACGCGCACTTTAATAAGCGAGCCATCATCCATGGGGCATTCATGGGTGCCTGACTTCAGTTTACCGATGGCACGGCGCACCGCTTCTTCGGCATAGTCCTGAACATGGCCCATGTAAGCGCTGACGACCGCGAGGCCGTATTTGGTGCAGGCGGCTAAAAGTTCTGCTCCGCCGATTGTTGTGGCGGCAACTTGCGCCTTAAGATCAGCACTATTTTGATCAATGTTGCGCGCGGGCATTGGCCCACTGCCCAGAAGTAGTCTTAGCTCTTCATCGTAAAATTTCCCATCACGCACAATCAACAGATTATCGAGCAACACTCCTTCTTCGGCGATGTGGGTGCTATGCGGCGGCATTGAGCCAGGTGTGATGCCGCCAATATCGGCGTGGTGTCCACGGCATGCCGTATAAAACACCGGGGCTTTGCTTTCTGTTGCGTAGACCGGCGTGACGATGGTGATGTCAGGTAAATGCGTGCCGCCATTGTATGGCGCGTTGAGGACATATGAATCACCACGCTTCATAGAAGCGGTGTGCTTTTCGCGCACAGCGCGGACGCTATCGCCCATCGAGCCTAGATGCACCGGCATATGGGGGGCATTCGCAACCAAGTTGCCAGCGCTGTCAAAAAGCGCGCACGAAAAATCGAGACGCTCTTTAATATTCACTGATCGCGCCGTACTTTGCAGTACCGCGCCCATACGCTCGGCGATCGACATAAAAAGATTATTGAAAATCTCGATCAGCGCCACATCTCGCTGTGTACTGATGTTGCCCGTTCGCCCGCCTCCTTCACTACGCTTGAGAATCAGATGGCCGTCGGTGGCAATGTGCGCGTGCCATCCCGCTTCGATGACCGTGGTCGCGTTTGATTCGACGATGAGTGCAGGCCCCATGATTTGAGTGCCGCAGCTTAAGTTCTCGCGCTGGAACACATCGACTGTGGAAAGTGCGCTCTTTGAGCACAATGCAGTTTTTTTCCATGGCACTGGTTGTTGTTCGCGCGCCAGCGCCATACCCGGAGGGCTGCTCTTCTGTGATTCACTTACCTGGACCTCAGCGCTTTCACAGATCATCCCGGGGTGGTCTGGAAAGAACCCGAATTTATCGCGGTAAGCCTTTGTAAATACTGAAGAAATATTAGTCAGTGCCGCAAAGGGAATGGTGAGGGCGGTGTCGTTACCGATGGCACGAACATGAAGGCGGCGATCAATTGTGACTGCCGTTGATTTCACATTTTGTCTCAGGTCTGCTTCAGCGCGCGCCGCAAGTGCATCCAGAATTTCATCAACGCGCGCCATGTTCACTGCGTTTAATTCAAGCTCGATGGTTTGAAGCTTTGTGACACTTTGACGCGCGAGCCCAATTCCAAAGGCGGAGAGCACACCCGCCATGGGGTGGATGATAATGGTGGAAATATCTAAAGCCTCGGCGACAAGGCAAGCGTGTTGCCCGCCTGCGCCCCCAAAGCACCCCAACGCGTAGTGAATAAGATCGTGGCCTTGCTCCAGTGACACACGCTTAATCGCGCGTGCCATGTTGTCGACGGCTATCGCGATGAAGTCGTCAGCGATATTTTCAGGTGCGCAGTGCTTTCCGGTTTCGCTGCTGATGTGCTGGGCCAGCGCGGCAAATTTAGCCCTGACAATTTCAGTATCGATGGGTTGATCGGCTTTTGGGCCAAAAGTGCGTGGAAAGGCGTCGGCTTGAATTTTACCTAAAAGGACATTGCAGTCTGTCACGGTCAACGGACCGCCCTTGCGGTAACATGCAGGCCCTGGCTGCGATCCTGCTGACTCTGGGCCCACACGTAATCGTAAGCCATCAAATGTGCAGATTGAACCACCGCCCGCTGCAACGGTGTGAATTTTCATCATCGGTGTGCGTAACCTCACACCCGCAACTGTTGTTTCGTAAGCCCATTCAGGCGTTTGGCTAATGTGGGATACATCGGTAGATGTTCCGCCCATATCGAAGCCGATCACCTGCCGATAACCTGCCGCTTGCGCCGTCTCGGTGATGCCGACCACACCACCTGCCGGGCCTGACAGCACGGCATCTTTGCCATGAAACTGGGTGGGCGCAGCAAGGCCGCCGTTCGATTGCATGAAGTACAAGCGCGCGCCATTGGTTTTAGCCGAGAGGCTTTCAACGTAGCGCCGCAGAATTGGTGAGAGGTAGGCATCGGCAACGGTTGTGTCGCCCCGACCGATAATTTTCATCACCGGATTAACGCGGTGCGACACCGATATTTGGGTAAAGCCAATATCGCGGGCAATTTCTTCCAGGTTTTGCTCGTGGGCCGGAAAGCGATCTGCATGCATCAATACGATGGCAACAGATTTAAAACCATCGGCGCGAATTTTCTCTAATGCGGTGCGCGCATATTTTTTATCCAACGGCTTTAGAATAGCGCCATGCGCCGAGACGCGCTCAACGATCTCGATCACGCGGCCATAAAGCATTTCAGGCAGAACAATGTTGAGATCAAAAAGGCGAGGGCGATGTTGCGTGCCAATGCGCAGAATGTCGCCCAATCCCTCGGTGATGACGAGTGCTGTTGGTTCGCCTTTGCGTTCCAGCAAAGCATTGGTCGCAATTGTTGTGCCTACTTTAATGGCATCGATCTCGTGCGCCGGAAATGGAGCGGTCGCATCTAAATGAAGAAGTGCGCGCATGCCATGGATGGCGGCATCGTCGTAACGCGCGGGATCATCAGATAAGTATTTTGCGGTGCTGAGCTGTCCTGAGGGTGAGACGGCAACGATGTCTGTAAAAGTGCCGCCGCGGTCGATCCAAAATTGCCAGCCCATAGGCTATATGCTCTCGAGTCGGGTGTGGTTCGGTGCATTGATCAATTGGCAGCACGTTCATCAATGTGGAGGGTAGCGCTGCCCAAACCGAAATTAAGCCATTGCTATATAAGCATTTTATTTACCTCTGGCGGGTCAAAATTGACCGCGGTGATGGCGCTTTCTTTAATTGCGAACCATTCTTAATTGCACTATATCTCACTTACTGGGCGCGTGGGTCGCCAGGTACATCACCCGCCTCAAAGGTTCTTATGTCATCGCCGTCTTCTATTTCACTGGGCAGCCTCAAGGTCGGAGAATCTGCCCGTGTGCTCACACTGGGGAGTGCCGACCGCCGTTACAGGGAAAAACTGCTGGCGTTTGGTCTGACGCCGGGAACGGTGGTGTCGGTCGAGCGCGTAGCTCCGTTGGGTGATCCACTCGAACTACGCGTCCGTGGCTTCGCGCTGAGTTTGCGCCGGGGCGAGGCTGATGCGGTAATGGTTGAACGCATATGACGGGCGACAGCATCACCATTGCCATCGTCGGCAATCCGAACTGCGGAAAGACGTCGCTGTTTAATGCGTTGACGGGTGCGCACCAAAAAGTGGGCAACTGGCCAGGCGTTACGGTTGACCGCAAAGAGGGCTTCTTCCGCTATCAAGGTCGTAAGGTTCGGGTGATCGACCTGCCAGGGGTATACTCGCTGGCTGTTGCTGGTGAGAGTTCAATCGATGAACGTATTGCACGCGATTACATTCTGTCGCGCGAGGCCGATGTGGTCGTTAATATTCTCGATGCCTCCAATCTTGAGCGCAATCTGTATCTCACGACACAGTTGATCGAGATGGGCGTGCCTATGGTGTTCGCCCTGAACATGATGGACGCGGCCCGCGCCAAGAACTTGGTGATTGATATAGCGCATCTGCAATCGCGTATCGCGGCACCCGTAGTGGGCGTTGTGGCGACGACAGGCGAGGGGCTAGATGCATTAAAGGCTGCGCTGATTGCTGCCCCTGCGCACCATCGCATTCCCCACCTCAAGCTTGATTTTGGTGCGGCGCTCGAAGCAGAAATCGCGAGCCTCATGACAGGCCTGCCACACCAGGAAAGTATGCCTGCTGCTTATGCGCGTTGGGCATCGATTAAAGTGCTCGAAGGCGA
>JANLSL010000460.1:0-6015 GCA_031362385.1 Alphaproteobacteria bacterium
GTTTGAACGTATCGGCGAACAGTTTCATCACCTGCGGCTTAATCATCTCACCGCCAATCCCCGCAACGCGCCAACTTGAAAGATCCAACCCAAGCGAACCTTCAGGCATGGTTTGCACCCGCCTCGCACACAGTTCATATCCAAATGACGGCGAGTACGACATGGTCGCGCGATTTTCACTGATCAGTCGCAGCCAAGTGAGGGGGCGGCGCGCAAAATCCTCAGTGGTCAAATAATCTGTCGAGGTTTGCGAAGCGAGCACCGCCAGCATAAAGCCCACCAAGCCCATGTCGTGGAAGAACGGCAGCCACGACACAGCACGCTGGCCTGCGAAATTGTCCACGGCATAGCTCATGGCCGATGAGTTCTTCATCAATGCATTGTGTGTCACGCATACACCGGTCGGAAAGCGCGTCGAACCTGAACTATATTGAATGTAAGAAAGCTCGGTGCCGTGGGCTTTATGCAAATCGCCCTTGCCTTCAGCCCAGGTTGCGATCTCGCCGTAGGTGCCGATGCGCTCAAGCCCACCGCCCTCGGCGGCCTCGGTGATCAGTGGCAAAATTTCTGCCTGGCCAAACAGCATGCGTGGCTTGGCCGATATAATTTGGTTGCGGATTTGTGCCACGTAGGCTTCACGCCGACCGTACGCGGTTGGGAGGGGCATCGGTACAGGAATAACGCCAGCGTATTGGCAGGCAAAGAAATGCACCAAAAACTCTGGCGCGTTAATCGCCAGCAGTGCCAGCCGATCGCCTGGTTTTACGCCCGCCGCCGAAAGTCGTAAGGCATGGCTAATCGCTGCCTCGCGCAAGGCGCGGAAAGGCATCACCTGGGTCAGCTCGCCCCGCGCAGAATAAAAATTAAACCCAGTGACGCCCTTGGCGGCATAGTCCAGCGCCGCCGTGAGCGTTTCGAACTCGCCTAAGACTTTGGCAAGGCCGGGGTTCTCGGTCGGCGTTGGTCGCAGGGGCGACGCAGCTAACGTGGCAGTTTGCGGCATGAACGCGTTTCACTACACTGCGGTACAAGGGGTCAATTCACCGTATGTAACATTTGTTGCAACACTCATCACAAACCCCGCCATGCCAGGACTGGAAGGTTAAGCACATGCTGATAGACCGCGCATTTATTCGGCTCAACGAGGGCTTGGTCCATTACCGCTCATGCGGGGCGGCGAAGGGCCAGGCACTGCCACTTTATATGATCCACGCTTCGCCTGCTTCAGCCATGAGTATGGAGCCGATGATGGGGGCGTTGGGTAAAACGCGGCCGTGCATTGCCCCTGATACCCTGGGCAATGGCGACTCAGCTGGTCCGGCGCTCGAATCGCCTGACATGGATTACTATGCCGATAGTGTGGCGCGCATTCTTGATAAACTGAAACTCGATAAGGTCGACGTTTATGGCAGCCACACCGGCGCGCACATCGCGTGTGAGTTGGCGATCCGCCATCCAACCCGTGTGCGCAAAGTCGTGTTCGACGGCATTGGCATGTTCAGCGAGGAAGACCGCGTCGACTTTTTGAAAAACTATGCCCCCAGGATGATGCCTGATGAATTCGGCAGGCAGTTCACCTGGGCTTGGCATTTCATTCGCGACCAGATGCTGCATTTCCCCTACTTTCGTCGCACGCCGCTCTACCGCCGCGATCAGCCCATGGCGCAGCCCGAGATTTTGCATTGGATTGTGGTTGATGTTCTGAAGGCGCTGACGACCTATCACAAAGGGTATCACGCCGCATTTCGTCATCGCGATTTTGAGCGCATCCCATTGATAAGCTGCCCGCTGTTTTGCATTGCCAGCGACGATGACCCCTTAAAAGAGGGTGTCGACCGGGCGCACAGTTTGGCAAAAATAAGCACAAAAGCGATTCTGCCCAGCGAGCGCGTTGCGGGTGGCTTGGATCAGAAGGCTGAAGCCGTGCGGCGCTTTTTGGATTCCTAAGTCAAACGGAGCACATCAATGAACGACGTCAAAAGCAACTCCCGTATCGACATCACGCCCTATCAGGGCCGCGCGCGTGTGACCTGGCAAGGCAATATCATCGCCGAGTCGACCCGCGCTGTGGTGCTGACCGAATCTCGTCACAATCCCGTGATCTACATCCCCCGCGCTGATGCCAAAATGGTGCTGTTTCAGCGCAGCGCCCATACCACCCATTGCCCATACAAAGGTGATGCCAATTATTTCAGCTTGGTTCAGGGGCAATCTCGTGCCGAAAATGCGGTGTGGTCTTACGAAAACCCGATTCCGGCTGCCGCTGGTATCAAGGAACACCTGGCGTTTTATACCAAGGCCATGGGCAAAGATTTCGGCATTGAGGTCGAAGTGCTAGGAGTTTGAACAAACTCGTTTGACCAGACTCACAGCGCTGTGATTGGCCGTGACCGCCGTTCGGGTGTTTACTGGTTCTCAACACCGAAGCTTATATTGTAAGCAAACCACACTCTATCGACTGGTAATTATGACGCCTTCGATCCGACGTGAAATCCTGCTGAATGTTGTCTTGGCAGCCGCGGGCTTTGCGGCTGTGGCGCTGAGTGTGCCTGCTGCTCAAGCTGCGGATAAAGCCAAAGCCGTTAAGGGCAAAGAAAAATGCTACGGCGTTTCAAAGGCTGGCGAAAACGGCTGCCAGTCACTCAGTGGCGCACACACCTGCGGCGGGTGCTCGACAGTTGATTACAGCGGCGAAAACTGGAAATGGGTGCCCATGGGGACCTGCATGAAAATGGGTGGCCAGCTGCAAGCCTTTGAAGGCTTGAGCAAGCTGGCCAACATGACGCCCCAGCCAAAGTAATTGTGTCATCGCACGTTTGTGATGCGCTATCACATCCCGATCACAAAACTTTGATTCGAATGTTGCCCCTGATCTCCTGTAACACTATGTCATCCGCGCGACGGAGAGCATTCCGCGCACGGCCCAACGGGGGCCTCTCTCTCGTTGCAACCCTTCGCGCCAACACAGGAGACTTTGATGTCTGAATTGAATCTGAAAACGCTCGCCGCCGCTGTTGCCGGTGCTGTCGCCGTAGTTGCTTTCACAGTTCCAGCCTCTGCCGCTGATGGCAAAGAAAAGTGCTACGGAATTTCTAAAGCTGGCGAAAACAGCTGTGCTGCCGCCAACGGCTCGCATAGCTGCCAAGGCCAATCGAAAGCCGCGATGGACGGCAACGAATGGAAGTACGTCGAAACGGGCAGCTGCGCCAAGATGGGCGGCAAAATCCAAGCTTTCCAAGGCAAGGGCGGCGAGATGATGGACAAGATGGAGAAGAAGGGCGGTTAATTCACCCTTTAAATGTGATAATTGAGACGCCTTCAGGGCGAAAACCTAATGACCGCGTCTCAACCTTTTGAACCGAGCCCGATTCCTGCAACCGCGGGGATCGGGCTTCGTCTTTCCCATATAGCTGATCTGGCCCGTGAGTCAGGCGCCGCCCTACTGAGCACCCCGTGGCTTGAAATTCATAGCGAGACTTTTTTGAATGCGGGCGGACCACGCCTCGCCATGTTGCAAGATGTGCGGCGGCGTTATCCGCTCAGTTGCCACGGCGTGGGCTTGTCGGTGGGCTCAGCACAAGGCATTGATCCTGCACACCTGCAACGACTGAAAAATTTGTTTCATCGCGTAAAGCCCGCACTTTTATCTGAACACTTGTCGTGGTCGGTGATCGACGGCGCATATCTCAATGACCTGTTGCCGTTGCCGTACACCGAAGAATCACTTGCGACTGTAAGTGCGAACGTATCGCGCGCGCAGGATGCTTTCGGTCAGCGTCTCCTCATTGAAAACCCATCATCTTATTTAAGTTTTGCTGATTCTGTCATGCCCGAATGGGAATTCTTGGCGCGCCTCGTGAAGAACACCGGCTGCGGCCTGTTGCTTGATGTTAATAATATATACGTCAGCGCAACCAATAACGCATTCAGTGCCGCAGAGTATCTGGCGCAGGTTCCTGGTGATGCGGTCGGCGAGATTCACTTGGCGGGACATACTGTCGAAGACGAAGGTGATGCGCGCGTCTTAATCGATACACACAGTACCTATGTGTGCGATCCGGTGTGGGCGCTGTACAGGGATGTCATTGCCCGCATTGGCGCACGCCCGACATTGATTGAGTGGGATATGGATATACCTGCTTTTTCAGAGTTGCAAAAAGAAGCTGCCCGCGCGCAAGTCATTATGGATGGGCGTATCGAACAGGGGCGCACGCGTGTTGCTTGAAATCCAGCGCGCTTTCCGGGCGACAGTCATAAGCCAAGATGACGTTGTCGCAGCACAGGTGCGTGCAGCATGTGGATCCGTCGAAAACCGTATTGCAATTTACCGCAATACGGTTCAGCAAAGTTTGATCGATATTCTTGCCACCGCATTTCCGGCAACCCAAAGAATTGTTGGCCCGCGCTTTTTTGCGGCCCTCGCACGTGATTTTGTGGTCCATCACCCACCCGATGTGCCGCAGCTTTCGAAATATGGCGCGGGTTTTGCGGATTTTATCAAAGTGCATGAACACGTGCGCGAAATTCCTTACCTCGCAGATATTGCGCGGCTGGAATGGGCACGCAGTGAGGCTTATTTCGCAGCCGATGCGCTGCCGTTAGACCCAGCACAGCTTGGCGCCGTTCCGCCAGAAAAATTACCAACGCTGACCTTCGCACTTCATCCTGCCACACGCCTGATAACCTCTGAATATCCCATTCACCGCATTTGGACGGTCAATCAACCCAACGTGGGTGATGTGCCAGAGATTGACATGACGGTGTGCGAAAGCGTGA
Source organism: Alphaproteobacteria bacterium (assembly GCA_031362385.1). Taxonomy (GTDB): domain Bacteria; phylum Pseudomonadota; class Alphaproteobacteria; order Rhodospirillales; family Rhodospirillaceae. Next base: position 4,777 of record JANLSL010000460.1, read on the forward strand.
TTGTCACGCGTCCACACCATGAGGTGATGGTGCGGTTGATTTCAGCGGCCGATGCCGTTTTTGTTGCAGCACTCAGTCGCCAGCAACCACTCGGTGCGGCGGCTGTGGCGGCGATGGAAAGTGATGCACGTTTTGATCTTCAATCCGCACTGCAACTGCACTTTATCCACGGCACGTTTTATTCTGCGGCCTGAGCGCGCGCCGCTGCTTTGGCCGCAATGCGCGGCATGGCTGGGAATACCCAATCTTGCGGTGATTTGAATCGGGCCGGTGAGGGGATCATCAGCGGCTTATTGTCGCGTACCAAATCTGCTGCGGCCCTCGCGTCAATCTGCCAGCCCTTATCGCGTAGGCTACGCAAAATGCTATGGAACGCGCCGACCAAATGATCATGCTCGGTCTGTACTTCCCAATCGCGCGCAGTTGCTGGGTTTTTCGGGTAAATCTCTTCGCAAATTTTGCGATCTTCGCGAATGGCGCGCGCGTTGCGGGCGATGTTTGTTTTGTCGAAAAATTTGTGCGTCATAAAACCACGGAAAAACAGCAAACGGTTGATCACATGCTCATCATCAATCGGTGTGGCGAAATGATAAAATACGAAGTGCATTTTCGAGCCTTCGCCGCCCACGTACACCTGCACCCGGCGGCAAAAACCAGGCAGCATGAATTTAAGGTACGAAGGCACGCCCTTGCCCTGTTTGCGCAAGAATCGCCAAATCCCGCGGCTGGGCTGTGACTTCGCAATCAAGTGGCTGCCAAAGCCAGCATCTGAGTAATTTTCCACGACATGCGTGGGTGGCCTGGCACGATGCTCTTCACCCCACGCGCCATGCACAAAATGCGAATGCACGTAATCAAGGTCAATTTCCACTGCGCGTTGGAAGTTGCAATTCCATTCTTCGTTGAAATCTATTTGGCGGTACTTGGAATCGCCCACCTCCGGAATCTCAAATGGCGGGGCGGCTTGCTCAGGCTCATCGCCCAGAAAAACCCAAATCAACCCATTCTGTTCGGTAACAGGATAGGCATCGACTTTGGCTTGCGGAAGTTCAACACAGCCAGGTTCGATTTGTGCGGGGATGCGCACGCAATTTCCGTCGCGGTTAAATTGCCACCCGTGGTAGGGGCAGGCGACGGTGCCGTCATCGCGGCATTTGCCTCCGGCCAAATTTGCACCACGATGGGGGCAGACGTTGCTGAGGCAGGCAGCCTTGCCGTCTTTGTCGCGGAACAACACAA
>JANLSL010000495.1:0-2902 GCA_031362385.1 Alphaproteobacteria bacterium
CCCGACGACATTGGAACGTTAGAGAGCGGCGGCATGACCGCGCATATCTTCCCTGGCCCAATGGTCATGGCACTGACATTGCGGAACATGAAAGATTCCCACCCCGCATTGCGTGACAAGCGCGTGCGCCAAGCTTTAAACTTTGCGGTCGATAAGTCTGCCATTTCAAAGACAATTATGGCGGGCGCAATGACCCCAGCGCGCGGAGGTTTCACCGATGGAACGACCGGTTTTAACCCAGCATTGACAGCTTACAATTTCGACCCCGAGCGCGCGCGCCGACTGCTTGCCGAAGCGGGCTACCCAAAAGGCTTTCAGTTCGTGGCTGGTGTTACCTTGGGGCAGGTTCCCAATGACTCTTTGGCCTTCCAGGCTGTCGCACAGGACCTTTTGCGAGTTGGCGTCTCCGTCGAATTGCGCGCCCTAACCTATCCAGATTTTATTGAGAGACTGACCACTGGCCGTTGGTCGGGTATCGATGCCTTTTCGATGCTATGGGGTGCGGCAACTTATGCCGACGCGTACCGCGCACTTGATCGTCATTCATGCAACAATCCAACACCATACTTCTGTGACGAAACAGCCATGCCAACACTCAATCGCGTGCGATCTATTGCTGATCCATCAACACGCGAGCGTGAACTCCAAGCAGCAGTCGCGACCTACCACGAACTGGCCCCAGCCATATGGCTCGTGGAATACGCCAGCATCGTTGGGGGCGCTCGCACATTACAAGGCATCGAACTGCCATTTGAGGGGCTTTATCTTGAACGTCTGTTCTGGGATGCAAAGTAGGCGCTAGATCAGCCACGCGCATTTATATGCGAACCCTTGCGCGCCTTACGCTTGTCAGCAATGCTTGGTCGCTGCAAAGGGACCGAGTCCATGGAAATTAGACAACTTCGCCAATTTGTTGCGGTCGTGGAAACCAGCAGCGTGTCGAAGGCTGCCGCCGCCCTCCACCTCACGCAGCCCGCACTGACGCGCTCCATCAAGGCCCTTGAGTATACACTGAAAACGCAATTGCTCGAACGCTTGCCACGAGGCGTGATTCCGACTGATGCGGGCAAAAACCTTTACGACTACGCCAAACTCATCCTCAATGAAACGGACCGCGCAAAACGCGAAATTATCAGCATCGCCAACGGGTTTCAGGGCCACATCAGTATCGGCTGCGCTTCGCTGTTCGCCAACGCGACAATCGCACAGGTCTTGGCAAAAATTGTCGAGCTTTATCCGGGGCTGAATGTGTCTATTCGCGAGGGGTTTTTTGAGGAGCTCGTTGGCTCGTTAGAGCGCGGCGAGCTTGATCTGGTGGTGTGTAATTTCCCTCTCTCACGCATGCCGCCCAAGCTTAAATTTGAACCCCTCGTTTCAGTAGAGTCTTATTTCGTCGTCGGGAGTGGCCACCGCCTCGCCAAAAAACGAAACCTGACCGCAGAAGATCTCTATGACGAACATTGGGCCGTCAGCCGTAACCCTCATTTTGTTGATTTTATTGACCAGTTTCTTGCCAAGGCGGGTCAATCGTCGGGCCCTGGGTCGGTTGAGACGAACTCGCTTAACATTCTCAAGGCCCTCGTCATGACAGGTCGCTTCGTCAGCGTGCTGGCTAGTCATTGGATTGCTGATGAGATCAAATCCGGAGAGATCGTCGCTCTGAAACTGCCCGGCACCCCTTTGGTGCGACCCGCCGGGATCATCTTGCGCGACACAACCCACCAACGGCCGCCAGTCAGGAAGATTATTGAAGTCGTTCGCGAATTCTACAGCCCAACTGTAGGGCCCAAAACACCAACAAAGCCCAAAGCGCGTGTTATTACAAAATAAATCCTATGTCGGGCGCGGGCACTAACATAACTCACCCTTATGCTTCCAATCGAAAAGTTTATTTGTGAGCCACACGCGCCTCTGATCCACTGAAGGAGATCACCCAATACTATAGGGGTGTTGGCTTTCTGAGATCATTCAATGCCCTTCAATTGTGCCCCGACAAGAGCCATCACCGCGGATGATATCCAGACCTATCAGCGTGATGGTGTTGTTTGTCTTCGTCGCGTCTTAGATCCGGACTGGATCGCAAGCGTTGCGGAAGTCGCCCAAAGACTTTCTGAGGGTGAAGATTTCGGGCTGCTGCCAGCTTTTCCTGGCCGAATTGCCGTTCGAACAGTCCCAGTAATCCGCCGCCTAGTCTTTGAATCACCGATAGCTGAGGCCGGTGCGCGGGTGATTGGTGCTACCGAAGCACGATTCTTTTTTGACGAGTTCTTTGCAAAAGCTCCGCATTCAAAAGCAAAAACGATCTGGCACAGCGATCGTATGGGTTGGCCTGTTTCGGGAAAAATGGTGCCATCCTTGTGGATTCCTTTTACCCCCATCAAAAAAAGTAACAGCCTTGAATGCCTCGCGGGCTCACAGCAGCAGGATGTGCGGTACTGGTTATTTTCCAGCAACGCGCGGAAGATGATCAAGCCTGACGACCGACCTGGGCACCCCGATTGTGAACCTCTGCGTGGGAAACCATCCACGCGGATGCTCACCTGGGATATGGAGCCCGGTGATATGCTCGTGGTTCATCCCTGGACACTGCATTATTCAGGCGGCAATCCTACCGATAATTGGCGCATTGCGCTGTCAGTTCGGATTTTCGGCGATGATATTGTTTGGGCACCGCGCCCGGATTGCGTCAATTTGGCAGGTGTCAGTTTTGATGAAATGGTGGAAGGCCAACGCCCGAGAGGCGATCTTTTCCCCCTCCTTTGGTCTGAGCGCGGCGAGCGCGACAACGCCAGCAGATATCCGCGCGGATTCGCAACAACATGGGATGCGCCGCGCAGAGCAACCCTGAATGATGATTTTGAGGTGTTGTTGAACAAGGCCAACAACGTGTCAGCCGTTGCTG
>JANLSL010000196.1:0-2759 GCA_031362385.1 Alphaproteobacteria bacterium
GGATGAGCGCGGTTCGCGGGCGTAACGGCTGAGCGCTGCAATTTGGCTGCGGTCGGCGAGATGAACCAGCATGGTATCCAAGCATGGATACATCGAGACAATGCGCTGCGGCCCGGCCAGCGCTGGGGGTATGACCCCCGCGCTGATTAGAGCTGATAAAATACTGATTCTAAAAGCGCGCGCGAACACCAGCAAAAGCCCCTCGCCCAGGTGATCCATAGTTGCGTGTAGTTTGGTAGGTTTTATCAAACACGTTTTCAACCCGACCATAAATTTCCATCGTCGCGGTGATGGGAAATGAGGCGCGCACATCAACCAGCGTATAATTCTGCAATACGAATGAGTTGGCCGCGTTATCAAACGAATTGCCGACATATTTCACGCCGATGCCAGTCGACACTTCATACGGCCACAGATAATCCGCCCACAGGTTGGCGGTGTTCTTCGGTCGCCGTGCCAGCACTTTGCCGTTATTCACATTACCCGGCGAGGTGTTCTCGGTGTCGGTGTACGTGTAATTAGCTTGGACCGTAAACGCATCGACCTTGGCCGAGGCAGCGAGTTCGATACCCTGGGCCTTGGTGCGCGCAATATTGTCGTAAACACCAAATGTGGCTGGCTTGCAAAAGCGATTGCCCGGGCACGACGCAAAGTCGATTTGGTTTTGCGTGTTGCGCTTGAACACAATGGCCGATGCAACTAACGCACCCTCAGCAAAATGCTGCTCGATGCCGCCATCCCAACTATCGGCTTGTTCCGGACGAAGCAAGGCATTCCCAAAGCTGCTGTAGAGCTGAAACAGTGTTGGCGCTTTGAAGCCCTGGCCAAAGCTGGCACGTAAAATTGTATTCCCCCCATTGAGCGACCATGCTGCTGCAGCTTGGCCCAACGTATGATTCCCAAAGGTATCATGATCGTCATTGCGCAAACCGCCCGTTAGCGTGAGGCCAGAGGCTATTTCACCTTGCACCTGCGCATAGACACTGGTGATGCCAACTTTGTTACGCACCGGCAAAGGATTGGGCGTGAAGGCCGATGGCGAGGCGGTGCGTAATGATGACTTTTCGTTCTCAACACCGAACACCGCCGTCCAGTTTTCCGCCAAGGCCGCAGCACCCTGATATTCCCAGCGCTTGTTCTTACCCGTTGCTGTGAAGGTAGTGGTTGTGTTGGCTTGCGCAGGGTTAAAGTTATCACGATTGGTATCAGTGATGGTATATGCCGCGCGGTTTTTCAAACGCCCTTCAAACAGCGCCACATTTAGGCCCGCATAGCCTACGAATTCTTTGGTGTAGCCGTATTCAGCGGTATCGGCAAAGGCAAACAAGGGTGCTGGAAAGCCGTCAAACCCATTGCGCGCTTTTGAATAAACGCCCCGCGCGTCAAGCGACACGTCATCGGTCACATCAAAACGTGTGCGCCCGCTGAGGCCGGTATTGCGGTAGCCATCTTTTTCTTTTCCCGCAGCAAATGACGAAATGCCATCGGTCGTGTATTGGCTGCCAGCCAAACGCCAGGTCAGGCGCTCGGCTTTTCCACCAGCCGCCGCGCGCACTGAAGCAGTGCCACGCGAACCACCCTCAACATCGGCTGAACCCTCGAATGGCTTGGTTGGCGTGGCTGTCAGAATACTCACAACACCGCCGATGGCCTGGCTGCCCCACAGCGTGGATTGCGCACCGCGCAGAACTTCAATGCGCGCGATATCGCCCACCAGCAAGTTGGCAAAGTTATAACCGCCGCCCACGGCTGAGGGGTCGTTCAGCTTCACGCCATCGATGATGACCACGGTTTGATCGGTCTCAGCACCACGAATGCGCAAGGATGTGGCACTGCCAACACCGCCATTGCGCGTCACATTCACGCCTGGGGTTTGGCTGAGCAAATCAGAGATCAAAGTTGTTTGTGTGGCTTTGATAATGTCGGCATTCAAAATTGTCACCGACGAACCGACCCGGTACAACGCTTGGGGTGAGCGTGTGGCCGAGACAACAATTTCTTCGATCGGCGTTTTTTGGCCCACAAAGTCGGGGTTTTGCGCAGCAAATTGAGCGTGCGCGGTTTAGTACAAATAAAGCAGTGACGTGTTTTAAATCAGCAAGCGTTTCATCGGTTGGGTCCTTCCCATTAAACGACATGCGCACGCTCGTGGGCGATGACCAAGCCGGAATGACCGAACTGCCACTGCCCACGCAAAATGCGCGGTTAACAACATGCCGTTTCTCGGGGAAAAACCCGTTCGCTCAGCACACCCCGGCCGGACGAAGAACGACGGCGACTGGCAGGTCTCCTGGCTCGCGGGTCGATGTCCGTTGCACGTCGCCTTCCCGGATTTAATCAAACATCCAGTGGCTATTTGACGTGCGGACTCACCGCTTACAGTTGCGGGGGCAGCCCAGGTGTTACACCTGAGTTCCCTTTTCATCCTCTTTCGAGGAACCATTCGCAGTTTTGAATTTATAGAGGTGCGGGCGCGCCGTCAACGACTGCAATTAGTTGAACTTTGGCGCCTTACCGAGCGTCATGATGGCGATGGCCCCCAGCGCCAATGTTGGCATAGCAATATCAAGAGCGACATTATAGTTGCCATACAAATCAAACATGCGGCCCAGAAAGAGCGGCCCAAAGCCAACGCCCGCGTAGAAGAACACAAAAATCCAGCCGTATATTTTGCCGTAGGCCTTCAGGCCGAAGTACCGCGCAGTCAGAAATGGCACTAGGTCAACCTCCGAGCCTGCCGCCAAGCCAATAGTCATGGC
>JANLSL010000598.1:0-2784 GCA_031362385.1 Alphaproteobacteria bacterium
GGCCACATGCCCTAGCCCTCCCCGCAAGGGGGAGGGATGAGATCTGAGCTCATATGCAAGTCACTCTTCCCCACACGGGTGAGGGGGCTTGTTTCAACCAAAAGCAATCAAGCTCTAACCCCTTCCGTTATCACCCCCAACTCATCATGCTCGAAAGGGCAGGCATACCCATGGCCTATACCAAGTTAGCGTTCCAGCCCGGCGTGTACAAAGACGACAGCCCGCTCGATGCCGAAGGTTTTTTTATTGATAGCGATAAAATTCGCTTTGTGCGCGGAAAGGCGCAAACCATTGGCGGGTGGGAGCGCGCAACCTCCACCACCATCACCGGCATTTGTCGTGGCATGTGGACCTGGGCCGACACCGGCCGCAACCCCTTTGCTGCGTTGGGCACGCATCTGCGGCTTCATGCGATGGATTCAGATGGCGGCGTGTTCGACATCACCCCCATTACGGCGCGTGGTGAGTTGGCAAACCCATTCAGCACCGTCAATGCCAGCCCAACAGTTACCGTGGCGCACACCGCACACGGCGTGGTGGTGGATCAGAAAGTGAGTTTCAGTAATGCCGCTGCCGTGGGCGGCATTGTTATTGACGGCGCTTATGTCGTGGCCAGTGTGGTTGATGCCAACAGCTACACCATCACACATTCAACAGCAGCCACATCAACCGCAGGGCCTGGGGGTGGCAGCGTGGTGGACTATGAATACGCACTGGCCCCCGGCCAAGTTGATGGCTTGGGTGGGTTAGGCTATGGGACAGGCGGGTTTGGCAACGCCACTTATGGCAACCCTGCGGTTGGCTTCACGCTTTATCCACGCACCTGGAGCATGGACAACTGGGGCCAGAACCTCATCGCTAATCCACGCGGCGGGGCGATTTACGAGTGGGCCCCCAACACCACCGCCCCTGAACTGATCACCAACGGAAATTTCAATACTGGAGCAGCCTGGACCCTGGGTGCGGGGTGGAGCATTGGCACAGGCGTAGCCACGGCCACAGTTTCTAATGCCACACTCCAACAACCATTCACGGCCGCACGCGGCGCATGGCATGTGCTCGACTTCGATGTGGTCAGTGTTGCAGCCGGCGTGGTGCAACCTTTCTGGGGCAGTAACAATATCGGCGCAGCCATCACAGCGCCCGGCACATATAAGCGCGTGTTTTTCTGCGGGCCGGGCGGCACACAAACTTTAGCGTTTGCGTGTGCGGGCTTTACCGGCGTGTTGGATAATGTGTCAGTTAGAACACTCACAACAGCCGCTCAAATACCCAATGCTCCATCGCAAGTGACATGTATGTTCGTGACGGCTGAGCGTATTATGGTGGCCTGTGGTTGCCCTGATACCAACAATAATTTCGATCCGCTTCGTGTGGCGTGGAGCGACCAGGAAAATAATCAGTCGTGGACGGCTGACCCCTCAAACCTGGCAGGCTCATGGACGCTCAGCCAAGGCACGCGCGTTGTGCGCGCGCTGGCGGGCAGGGGCGAAAACCTGATCTTCACTGACACTGGCGTTTATTCCATGCGCTATGTGCCTGATCCAAATATCGTCTATCGCTTTGACCTGATTGGCACGGGCTGTGGGCTGATCGGCCCTAACGCAGTAGTACAAGTGTCGGGGGTGTTTTTCTGGCTAACCCCAGGCGGTGAATTTTTTATGTACGATGGCGGTGCACCGCGCCCGCTGCAATCAACCGTGCGGCGCTATGTGTTCGATAATTTGTCATGGGTGCAACAAGACAAAGTATACGCCTTCGCCAATGCCGCCTGGGGCGAGATTTGGTGGCTGTACCCCGACAAACGCGAAGGCAACGAGTGCTCGCGCTATGTCAGTTACAACTACTTGGGCAATACCTGGGCGATTGGCACGTTTGACCGCACGGCATTTGTTGATGCCGGGGTGTTTCAATTTCCCTTGGCGGCAGATAGCACGGGCCGGGTGTGGTTTCATGAAAAAGACTTTGGCGAAGATGGCGGGCCGCGTGCGTGGTCATTGGCATCCGCGTTTTTTGATCTCGGTGATGGCGATAGCCACATGAACATTCTGGGGGCATACCCCGACGCCGAAGATTTGCAAGGCGGCTACCAGCTCACCATTAACACCAAGTATAAAAACCAACGCGGCGAGTTCCAACGCACCTTCGGGCCCTTCGGCGTCACCGGCAATACTGGCAAAGTTTCCATGCGCGCGGTGGGCCAACACGCGCAAGTTCAATGGAACGGATACGACGCGCCCGCCTTCTTTCGGATGGGCGCGTTCCGGCTGGACATGAAACCAAGCGGACGGCGGCGGTAGTACTTCATAAAAGCCGCGCTCGATTCATCCGCGAGAACTAGGTCATGATGAGGCGATCGCCAGCTCCTATTCTCAATTCTAGAGCTTGATTGCTTTTGGTTGAAACAAAAAACCCCCTCACCCGATGCTTCGCATCGACCTCTCCCACAAAGGGGGAGAGGTTAAGGCAGCGCTCCAATTAAACCTCTCCCCTTGTGGGAGAGGTTGCCGAGCGCCAGCGAGGCGGTGAGGGGTAAAGTACTTCAAGTCAGAACGATCACGCTCTAAAAAAATTCTGATGAGCTGAGAATTTTTTATTTCCGTATTTGCGTTTCATCTCAACACGCGTCGCCCGACTGTTGCTGCGGGCATTGAAATAATGTGTTGGCCATCTCTTATATCACTTTTCACAACCTCAAGGAGGATCAATTCTCATGCCTACTTCAACCAATACAACGCAGTATCAACTGCCCGCTTGGGTCAATGGCGGGGCGGCTGATTTATG
>JANLSL010000623.1:0-10240 GCA_031362385.1 Alphaproteobacteria bacterium
CTCACCCGCAGCGCCGCGCAGCGTGAAGCCGGCTGATGACTTTGCACCAACACGCGGCAGCGCGCCCTCGCCCACGGGCTTGATGCCCGCCGCCGCGCACATAGCGCGGCATTTGGCCAAGTCGTTGACGCGAATGGTCAGCATCGCCAGGCCCGTGCGATCCAACGACGTGGGGTAAGTTGTGCCTTTGTCGGCTTTCACTTCCCACACTTCAATGCTCACACCATTGCCGACATTGCCCCATAAAAAATAGGTATCGGGCGGCGCACCCACCAATTCGTTAGCATTTTTCTGGAAGCACTCCATTTGTGAGGTTCGTTTGAGCCCCAAAGCCTTTTCAAAAAACGCATCAAGCGGGCGTTGATCAAGGCTGGTGATGGCTGTGTTGAAAAAACCCGAATGCAAACCAGAATACTTCCACGGGCGTCGATCGCTGTTGATCTCGGTGGTGATGAACATTTGTTCGCCGCCAGGCCCAAAGGGCGCATAACTCATCACATCGACATCGCGGCCCCAGGTGGTGTTGCGAAACCAATAATAGCGCGGCGGCGAAATCATTGGCGTGCCGGCGCTGGCCAGTTTGTGATAACTCTCGGCTGGGTCGCGCGTGCCGCCTTCCATCACCAACAACCCCGGATCGTTAGGGCCCGATGTCGGGCGCGGTCGATTAGCCGCTGCATTTTTAGGAGCTTCCAAAATGCGTACTTCGGCGCTGCCCGTTTCAGGCATGTTCATGATGGCGTACCGGCGCCCCTTGTTGCCAACACCGGGCGCGGTGCTGAGGCCATCGGGAAGCGTGCCTTCGTCGGCCAAGCTCATGCCAATCACATCGCGATAAAACTTGATGCTGGCCTTCACGTCGGGCGAGACGGTGGTGAACGTGACAATCTTGCACGCCAACGGGTTTGACTCTGCGAGCGGCGTGAAAATTTTGCCGCGTGCAGGTGTGGCATCACTACTTTGTGCGCTAGCGCGTGACACCAAGCCACTCGTCATCGCCAAACCAGTGAGACTTAAAATATCGCGGCGGTTCATCGTGGTGTTCTCCCTCAATTTAGCATTAAGTAAGTTCGAGATACTCTCGCAGTGAAATGATGCGTATCCCTAGGTAACTGCTCATTTTAAGCATCGCCTTATCGCCCGTTACGATTGCTTCTGCGCGTGCCGCAACAGCACATTCCAATACGCGATTATCAGGTTCGTCTTTGAGAATTGCGATTCTCATGCGTGGCTCAACGAATTTAGCAATTTCATCAATCAATAGTGCTGACATCGCAATATGTTCACGATCATGCGAGAATTTCTGCGACAATACGCGAACGAGTTCATCGAGCAGTGCGTGTGAAATAAAAAGCTCGTCGCCAGTATCGATGACACGTCGAATGGCATCGTCTGCTTTTCCACCAGGCAGAGCAAAAACAGAGACATAGATATTAGTATCGAAAACGAGCTTCAACGCTGCAGGTACCTTTCAAGTTGACGCTCGGTAAAAATTCCTTTTTCTTTCGCTTTACGGCTCCAAAAATCCTGAACTTCAGTGAGTTGAGCTTTCAGGCGCGTCGCGCGTGCTGCGCGCAGCGCGTCTTGCACGACGGCGCTCACGGTTTTGCCCTCGGTGCGGGCCTGCTGTTCAACCTCGCGGGCGAGTTTGGCAGGCAGTGAAATTGTTTTCTTGACGGCATTAGCCATGATGGCGGCTCACACACGGGTTATGAGGAAGTATGAATTTATCATACTTTAAGAGGCACCCCCGGCCAAGCCCCAGGTAAAGAATCTTACGCACGCGATTGCTTTCCCCAGCCCACCTGCCTCGCGCGCGATGGTAGTGTGATGCCCTGGGGGCCTGACATGGGCATGGAGGGCTTGAGCGGAAAACTGATGATCCGCACCCCTTGGTTCGAGGGGATGCTTTTACGAAAATATCTCAGGCCGAAAAATGATTATAAATCAACAGCTTGACGTGTAAGCCACTTGTTCTTTGGCTCTTTTGCTGCACTGCATGTAAGGAATTTCAATGACTTACTTAAGTTCTCAACATTCGGGAACCTGTATTTAACCGCTTTTACAGGTGAAATGTGCAGTGCAAAATACGCCTCATAGACTCCGTCTCAACGCATAAAAAATTGAGCCCCCGCCCATGACCGCAAATGACTTTTTCCACTACGCGCACGTGCTGGCCTTCGCCGTTATTTTGGCCGTCGACATCCCAGCCTTTTATGCCGCCAAGCTGGCCGCAGCCCCGCGCGCCAGTATTGATGCGCGGCTGCTGGCGGCGCGTGTCGCCCGTTTTGGCAATATGCTTTCAAGTGCCGCGCTGATTCTCATTCTCCCGGTGGGTGTTGAAATCGCCACCACGCTGGGCGTGTACCGCCTGACCAATGAAGTGGCCATCACGATCACCTGGGTCATCAGCTTTGCGTGGCTCGCTTTGTGGGTGGTGGCCGAGATGATGGGGGCATCTACGCTTGGCACTAAACTCTACACCATCGAAATTTGGGTGCGCGTCATCATCGGCCTGGGCAACGTCTACGATGCCATCATCGGCTTTATGGGCACCGGCCTGATTGAAACCAAATGGCTGGCAACCAAAGTGCTTTTGTTGGGCCTGGTGCTGGTCGCCAGTGGTATGGCCCGCGCCCGCCTGCGGCCGGTGCGCGCGGCCCTTGGCAGTATCAACCCCCTCTCGGCGCAATATGCCACCTGGGATGCCAGAACCGCACAAGCCGTTATTGATGCCCTTAAACGCACCCGGCCGATGATCCACGCCACCTGGCTGATGGTGCTGATCGCCGCCTGGATGGGCGTAACCAAAAGTTGGTAGTACTTGACGGCCGGGGAGGAACTAAAGTAGAACAGTGTCCGTTGCCCTTTTGTTCACGGGTGCTGGCAAAGCATTAGAAAGCCTGTGGGTAGTTTTTCCAGCGGTGGAGGCATTTTCCCTATGCTCACCAAGAAACAGTACCAACTTCTGCTGCTCATCCGCGACCGCATGGGCCGCGATGGCGTGGCCCCCTCTTTTGATGAAATGAAAGACGCTTTGCAGCTTAAATCCAAGTCGGGGATCCACCGGCTGATTGGCTCACTCGAGGAGCGCGGGTTCCTGCGCCGCCTGCCCCACAAGGCCCGCGCGTTAGAGGTTTTAAAGCTGCCTGATGCCGCAGGCGGTGAACGGCCTGCCACCAGCTTTGCGCCCAATGTCATCCCTGGCAACTTTGGCATCGCCGGTGCGGCGGCCAAGACATCCTCCCCGGCTGAAACGGTCGAGCTGCCGCTGTATGGCAAGATCGCCGCAGGTACGCCCATTGAGGCGCTGCGCAGCCCGACCGATCATATCGGCGTTCCTGCGGGCCTGATTGGCAGTGGTGAGCACTACGCGCTCACCATCGATGGTGACTCAATGATTGAAGCAGGCATCAGCGATGGCGACACTGTGTTGATCAAGCGCTGCGATACGGCCGAGAACGGCAGCATCGTGGTGGCGTTGGTTGATAACGAAGAAGCCACACTGAAACGGCTGCGGCGCAAAGGCGAGTCTATCGCGCTCGAGCCTGCCAATAAGAACTACGAAACACGCATCTTCGGCCCCGACCGCGTGAAGGTGCAAGGCAAGTTGGTTGGGTTGTATCGGAAATACTAATTCGTGTTCAAAAAAATTAGTCGTCGCTGGAATCTTCGGTGCGCGTCGTTTCAACGACAGTATTACGTAAGCGCGGTTTTGGCTGGCGCGACCAGATACGCTCACCCGTGATGTCCTCGACGCTCTCGACCATAACCTGACCATCGTTCAGGGTGATGGTGTGCGCACCCTCGCGGTACAAATGACCGCGGTCGATGATGGCACTGCGGCTGCACACAACATCGAACTGTTGAGGTGCTATGATCAGGTCTGAGGCTCCGCAGTCTTCGGCGACGGCTATGGTCGAGAGGGCCAAGGTTACTGTGGTGTTATGGCGCTTCAGCACACAGCCTTGCCCGTCACACCTCAAGCCAAGGGCAGCGTTCTCTTGGCTGGATGACGGCCAGCGTTCAAGGCTCTCGCCATAGCGGGACTTGAAAACCGAGCGCACAAACTTATCGCGCTTGCTCGGGCTCATCGCAACGCGGCCTGATGAATCGCTGATGGCCATCACACGCCCGCTTTCGTCGACGATCATATCAGGCGGCGCAACCATCCAAGGCTGGACCATGGCAACCACCACCGGCAATGCTCCAGCCCAGCGCAAGCGACCACGCCACAGGCACATGACCAACAGGCCAAGTGCAGCGCTGCTTAAGGCCCATGTTGCCATCGGCGGCACATGGATTTGCGCACCCGGCCATGTCGCCACCCAAGCCGCAAGAGTATTGATCGCATCAACGCCAGCACCCATCAGCGCCCACACCGGCGCGTCCCACCCCAGCGGCATGAGCACGAGTGCCAGCAGCCCCGTGGGCATTACCCAAAGGCCGGTGATCGGTGTGGCGATCATGTTCGCGGCCATCGAGTATGAGGGCATGCGGTTGAAGTGATAGGCGGCAAAGAGTGATGTGACTGAGCCTGCGATCAAATCAGTAATGGCCAAGGCTGCAACATAAACCAGTGCCGCTTTGAAAATGAACAGCTCACCGTCGGGTCCGCGCCATATCGGGCGTAGTCTGAACTGCTCATATAAAGCGACCAACCCGATGACCGCCATAAACGACATTTGAAAGCTGGGGCCGATGAGGGCTTCGGGGTATATCGCCAACAATGCGAACGCGGCCAAGCCCACGCTGCGCAACGAGACCACACGCCGGTCTACAAAAATAGCCAAGATCACGACCGCCACCATGATGAACGCACGGATAGCAGGAACACTCAGGCCCGAGATCAGCACATAGAACAGCGTCGCGGTTAACGCAGCACCCGCCGCAACTTTCTTCAGGTCCACACGCAATGCAACGTAAGGCCATAATGCCAAAAGCCGCCGCACCAATAGAAATACCGCCGCTGCCAACATCGACATATGGAGGCCCGAGATCGACAACAAATGTGCCAAGCCCGAGACACGATAAGCTTCTTGCAAAGGCTCAGAGATCAATGACTGCTCGCCCGTCACAAGCGCAACCGCCACCGCACCCGCATCACCGGGCACTGCAGATAATATACGGTCTGAGATATCGCGACGTAGATTTTCAAGGCGGTCACGAAGCCCACGCGGTGCCGCATCGGATGAACCTTGCTTGATGTGCCACTGCTGGATTGTAAAACCCAATGCGCCAATGCGTTCAAAGAATAGATAGCGTTGATATTCAAAGCCTCCTGGTACAACTGGGCGCTCAGGCGGGCGCAACATGGCTTTGACGGTAATCACATCACCGACGCGCGGCGCACCGTGCCTGGCTGGCACCGACAAGCGCACGTGGTCTGGCATGTGTGAAACGCCGCGCGCTTCGAAACTGACGCGTTCCAGAATAACGCGAATACGCCCTGGCTCGCGTTCCACATCAAACACCCGACCTTCAATCACGATCGGGCCGGTCTCGTGTTCAATCACCGGCGAAGTTACTGCGTCGACCCGCATTTGTGCTGCGGTCAGGCCCAGACCAAAGGCCAACACCGCCAGCATGATGGCGGCAACACCATCTAACCGGCGCCGCGCCAAAAGGCCTGCCGTCGCACCTGCTGAGACCACAGCACCCAGCACCGGCCAAGGGTCAGTGGGCCAGGCAAAAAACGCGCCAATGCCAGCCGCAAACGCCACCACCAGCCACAAAAAGGCTGACGCTGTCTGCGCCAACACTTCGTCGCGCAATCCAAGAACGAACGTGCTATTCAACGGTTCAATCCGCTCCACTAGACCAAGAACTTGAGTATGATAAATCACCCCACCAATCACACCACCCTCATCTTCCTTTTGAGCGCACAAATTCCATGACTGTTGTTACTCGCTTTGCCCCCTCACCCACTGGATACCTGCACATTGGCGGGGCGCGTACGGCGTTGTTTAACTACCTTTACGCCAAGCATACCGGCGGCAAGTTCCTGTTGCGCATTGAAGACACCGACCGCGCGCGCTCCACCCAACCGGCCATCGATGCCATTTTTGAAGGCATGAAGTGGCTGGGCCTGCAGTGGGACGGCGAACCGGTGATGCAGTTTTCACGCGCGGATTTTCACCGCGCGGCTGCTGAAAAACTGCTGGCCGAAGGCAAAGCCTATCGCTGCTTTTGTACGCCTGAAGAACTGACTGCCATGCGCGAGGAGCAAAAAGCCAAGGGGCTGCCCTTGCGCTACGATGGTCGTTGGCGCGACCGCGACCCTGCCCAAGCCCCCGCAGGTGCCAAAGCCGTTATTCGTTTCAAAGCCCCACAAGATGGGTCCACGACGATATCTGATCTTGTGCAAGGCAATGTGACGGTCGCTAATCAGCAACTCGATGATATGATTTTGCTGCGTTCCGATGGCAGCCCCACCTATATGCTATCAGTCGTGGTTGATGACGTCGACATGGGCATTACCCACATCATTCGTGGCGATGACCACCTGACCAATGCCTTCCGACAGTACCAGCTCATCGACGCGCTGGGCCACAAGCCGCCTGCCTATGCGCACATCCCGCTGATTCATGGTGCTGATGGTGCCAAGCTTTCCAAACGCCACGGCGCGCTGGGCGTTGAAGCCTATCGCGATATGGGCTTCCTGCCCGAAGCGCTGCGCAATTATTTGCTGCGTCTCAGTTGGGGGCACGGTGATGATGAAATCATTTCCGACGCCCAAGCCATTGAATGGTTCGATGTGCCTAACATCGGGCGCGCCGCAGCACGTTTCGACATGGCGAAACTCACCAACCTCAATGGCCACTACATTCGCGAAGCGAACGATGTACGCTTGGTAGACTTGGTGGCGCCCCTGATCACTCAAAAAAGCGGGCTTGTGATTGATGATGTGGTAAAGGTGCGCCTGACGCGCGGCATGGCGGGCTTGAAACAGCGCGCTAAAACAATAGTTGAACTGGCCGACAGCGCCACATTTTATGCCCGCAAACGGCCCCTCAGCCTCGATGATAAAGCCAAGGGCATTTTGGCTGATGGCGGCAAAGCCTTCTTGGCGGAGGCCGTGGCCCAGATTGAAGCGCAGGCCACGTGGACCGCCCATGACTTGGAAGCTTGGGCACGTACAATCTCAGAAGCCAAGGGCATGAAGTTGGGCCAAGTGGCCCAGCCGATTCGTGTGGCGCTCTCAGGATCAACCGTTTCTCCGCCCGTTTTTGAGGTCATGGACATCCTGGGCAAAGAGGAATCCCTGGCCCGGATTCGTGACGTTTTGGTGTCATAGGCCGATCAGATAGCAGATATCGGAAAAATGCGTGAAAAACGGCGATTTCGTAGCCCCCACAGCGTTGATTGAGCACGTTTTCTCGGGTTATAAGCACTGCACAAAAGTGGCGCCGGGGATCACCCCTACTTGAGCGGGGACGCGGACGCGCTGCAGCACAACGCAAAACCGAAAGGCATGCCCGTGGCAAACAAAACCGTCACCGTCACCGATAACGAGAACGGCAAAAGCTGGACCTATCCGAAGATGAGCGGGTCGACAGGGCCCGACGTCGTAGACATTCGCAAGTTCTACGGTGACACCGGGATGTTCACCTTTGATCCAGGGTTCACATCGACCGGCAGTTGCGAATCAAAAATCACTTACATCGACGGCGACAACGGCGTGCTGTTGCATCGCGGGTACGCTATCGAAGAACTAGCTGAGAACTGCAACTTTGAAGAAGTGGCCTACTTGTTGCTGAACGGTGAACTGCCTAACGAAAAGCAGAAAGATAAATTCCAGCACGACCTGACCTACCACACGATGTTGCACGAGCAAGTACACAGCTTCTATTCAGGTTTCCGTCGCGATGCGCACCCCATGGCCGTGATGTGCGGTGTGGTGGCAGCGCTGTCAGCGTTTTATCACGACAGTCTTGACATCAATAACCCCGAGCACCGCCGCATTGCATCGTACCGTTTGATTGCAAAAATCCCGACCATCGCAGCATGGGCCTATAAGTATTCGATGGGCCAGCCCTTCATGTACCCACGCAACGATTTGGGCTACGCTGAAAACTTTCTGCACATGATGTATGCAACACCGTGCGAAGACTACACGGTCAGCCCAATCCTGGCGAAAGCGATGGACCGCATTCTCATCCTTCATGCTGACCACGAACAGAACGCCTCGACCTCGACCGTGCGCTTGGCTGGCTCCTCGGGTGCCAATCCGTTTGCGTGCATTGCAGCTGGGGTTGCCTCGCTGTGGGGCCCCGCGCACGGCGGTGCGAACGAAGCCGTGCTGAATATGCTGAAGGAAATTGGCACCAAAGCTAACGTCAACAATTGCGTCAAACGCGCCAAGGACAAGAACGATAACTTCCGCCTGATGGGCTTCGGACACCGCGTTTATAAGAACTACGATCCGCGCGCGCGCATCATGAGCCGCACCTGCCACGAAGTGCTGGGTGAACTGGGTATTAAAGATAACCCATTACTCGATATTGCGATGGAACTGGAGCGCATCGCGTTGGAGGACGAGTACTTCATCCAGAAGAAACTTTATCCCAACGTGGATTTCTATTCGGGCATCATTTTCCAAGCCATGAACATCCCCGTAACAATGTTTACGCCATTGTTCGCTTTGGCGCGCACGACGGGCTGGATTGCGCAATGGAACGAAATGATCGAAGACCCCCAGAACAAGATCGGACGCCCTCGTCAGCTCTATACGGGACAGCCGGTACGAAAGTACGTACCGATCAAGAAGCGCAAATAAGAAATTGCACGACTATTTCAAGCGCCCGGCCTTACCGCCGGGCGTTTTGCTAAGGCTAGAGCAAAATTGTTTGAGGTTGAATCACCCCTCACCCGACACTCCGTGTCGACCTCTCCCCCAAGGGGCGAGGTTAAATATGTGGACTTTATAAATTTTTCCCTCTCCCCGCCGGGGGAGAGGGTCAGGGTGAGGGGGCTTGTTTCAACCAAAAGCAATCACACTCTAATCTTCAGCGCCGAGCGTTTTGATTTTATGTTCTGACATCGCATCGCCAGCGGCAATACGAAGTGATGCGCGTAGCAATCCGGTGCAGGCTGCGAAGGCAACAAACGCCAAAAGCATGCGCCATTGTTCATCAGTCTGATCAACCCAGACAAAAACATTCAGCGCGGCAGCTAGCCCGAATAACACTGCATAAACCGTTGCTCGCGTCGAGGTAACCATGACTGCCCCTCCTATCGGAAGACAGCAATAGTATACCTTTTGGGCCTGCGAATCGATATGCGCTTGATGAGCGCATACAGCTGCGCCCGCACCACTGTTAAGGTCTTGATCTTGCTGGCAACCTGACCTCAGGGCTGTGCGTTAGTGGAAAATAAGATAAGGTTGTTCGATGGAAATTCTGCCGATTGCCGCGAGCGCGCTTAACGCCGCCGCCACCGTGACGGCGGTGCGCGCGGAGAACATTGTAAACGCGACAACGCCTGACTTCACGGCCAGCGCCCCGGTTTATGCAAGCCAAGCCAATGGCGGCGTGGCTGTGTTTTCGCAAGATGTCGGCCAGCCGGTGAATGTGACCCTTGAGGTTATCGGGCTTAAGTCTGCGGCTGATCAATACAAGGCAGCCGCTGCACTCGTGAAGGTGAGCTCTGAGATGGATAAAGCCTTGCTTGAGATTGCTTAAAGTTTTCGAATCAAGCTCAGCACTTTGCGTGCAGCTTGTTGGCTGGGAAGCGCACCACTTGGTAATAACTTCCCCAATGCCAACCTGAAGTCATCCTTCATGCGCTGGCGTTCAGTCTCATCACTGAAAAGTCGCTGCATGTCCTGCGCCAACACGGCGGCGCGGGCATTACTTTGCAGTCGTTCGGGTATGGCCTCACGCCCCAGCAATACATTCACCAAGTTGACGTACTTGGTTTTCAGCAGCCGCGCTAACACGAACGCCGACAACGGATTGACGCGGTAAGCGATAACATGGGGCAAGCCTGCCATTGCCAGCTCTAATGATACGGTGCCCGATGCCGCCAAAGCCGCCCGACCCGCAGCAAAAGCATCAAAGCGCTCAGCTGTGGTATCGACGATGATTGGTGCCTGCGGCCAAATGCGCGCCGCAGTCCGCACCCGCGCAGCAACATTGGGCACAGTAGGTATTACAACCCGAAGGCGTGGCACTTGGTTCATCAAAAGTTGCACGGTCTGCCCAAACAGGCTCATCAGCCGTGTCACTTCTGAGGTGCG
>JANLSL010000300.1:0-6330 GCA_031362385.1 Alphaproteobacteria bacterium
GCAGCTTTTCGTGCATCTCACAGGCGGAAAGACCGAAGATGTCAAAAAGCTACCGCAGCTCGTCCGTAAGGTAATATTAGACCGCTTCCCTGACCGCTTTGTGTAATTAGCGATGAGAATCCGCTCAACCCTGAACTTCACATTTGCATTCTTAGTGCTTGTGGTCGGGGCTGTGGCACAAGAGCAACCCAAGAACACCCTTACGTCTACGCAACAAAACTTGATTGACGAGAAGCGGGCCTGGGTTAAAGAAGTTGAGGCGGGAGACTATTTTTTCTGGGAGCGCTTTTTTCGACGTCTAGAAAATAAGCGCGAATTCCCGATGCCGACCGAATGGTATGTGCCAAGCGCACTCGTCGAGGGTGGCATCAACATGCCGCTTCCAGTTGCAATACCAACACAGCGCACGATTCCAGCTTCCGCATTCAAGCAGATCGAGGACTATGCTTTTGCCCGCCAAACCGGGGCTCTGCTCGTCATGCGCAATGGCGTTATTGAGTATGAAAAGTATGCTGAGGGCGAGCATGCGGGCTCTCTTTTGCCTGTTCGCTCGTTTACCAAGGGTTTGCCTTCGTTGCTGATTGGTATTTCTATTGGCGAGGGAAAGATATCGAGCCTCGATGACCCGATTGGAAATTATATCGACGAATGGAAGTCTGATCCGCGCGGGAAAATTACGATACGTCAACTCCTTCATATGGCCAGCGGTCTTGAGTCAGTACCGCTCGCGTATGTGCCGGGAAATAAAAACCTGCTTCTCTCCGAGGGCAGTGATGTCAATAAAGTTACGCTTACATTTGCCAGGGTGGGCGAACCCGACACGGTCTGGGCGCTCAACCAAGTCGATAGCCAGTTGCTGGGAATGATCGTCGAACGCGCCACTGGTGTTACCTTTACACAATATCTATCCGCGCGCCTCTGGCGCCGTATCGGGGCGCAAACAGCAACGCTGAACCTTGATGGAAAAGCAGGCGCAGCCCGTACTTTTTGCTGCATGCGCGCTATCGCGGCTGATTGGTTGCGCGTTGGCCAATTGATTGCCAACAAAGGGCGCTGGGGTGACCAGCAAGTTATTCCGCGCTCATATGTCGAAGAAATGGTGAAGCCATCGCCTGCCAATCCCTATATGGGCTTGCACCTTTGGCTGGGGTGGAAAGAGGGCGCGGCGCAACAACAATCTGCTGCAGGAACACCACTCATTATTCCTCACGCAAACCCCTACGCTGCAGACGATGTCGTTTATTTCTCGGGCGGCAGCTCAATATTAACCTGGATTGTGCCGTCCCAGAAATTAGTGATTGTTCGGTGGGGCTACGACGTCGAAGATTGGGACACGTCACGCATTCCCAACGTCATTATTCGCTCACTCACCGGAGCCAGAAAGTAACGACGGCACGAGCCGCGAACTGCCATGAGTGGGCGTAATGGCGACATAATGCATCGTTATTTGATAGTGCGCGCCGACAGCAGCTAAACTTAACACACAGTGCGAGCAACTCGGCGTTATCGCAGTCAGTGGGGGATAAAAAATGTCACATCGCTTTGGAACTTATCGTGGTTTGTTAGCCAGCACGTCGGCCTTGGTGCTGATCGCTAGTTTCAGTTGGAGTGCGGCTGCCCAGACAGCGATTGAAGAAATCACGGTGACCGCCCGTAAGCGAGAAGAGTCGCTTCAACAAATTCCGCTCTCAATTACGGCCATAACGGCAGCGGAAATTGAGAATAGGGGAGTCAAAGACCTCAGGGATGTGATCAATTTAACGCCGGGGCTATCGATGAGCACGTTCGGAGGCGGAGGACTCAATTTTCCGGTTATTCGCGGGATGACTAATCTCACCGGCGGCGCATTTGCTGAAAACAATGTGTCGGTGTTTTATAATGGCGTCTATTTGTTGAATACGAACATGATTGATGCGACGTTCCTCGACATTGAACGCATTGAAGTTGTGAAGGGCCCCGTCAGCGCTCTGTATGGCCGCAACGCCTATTCCGGTGTCATCAATTATGTAACGAAAAGGCCATCTAAAAAATTCGAAGGTAATGCCAAAGTCGTAGCCGGTACCTATGATCGCTATGGTGTACAGGGATCGGTCAGCGGCCCTGTCGTTGATGGCAAGCTAGGTGTTCGCATTGCCGGGCGCTTCGATAGTTTTGGCGGCACGTGGGAAGATAAAGTAAGTGGCGTCGAATTTGGCGGCTACGAGAAAAAGGCCGTTCAATCAGCTTTTGAATTTGACCCATCCGAAGCGTTAAACATTCTTGCGACCGCCTATTATAGTGACGACAGGTTCAGCCCACCCGCCAGAGCCCTGACGTCAGGTAACTGCGGCGCTGCGGTGGGGGCCTTTCAACCAACAATTTGCGGAAAAACCCCCGACTTTGATTCGACGACTGAAAGCAGAATTCGGTCGACCAAACCGCGCTTCGACATCTTTGGAAATGACCGTCATATGTTCCTAGGGACAGGCGACGTTTCGATTAACATAGGTACCGTCTCTCTAAAAAGCATCACCTCATACATGGATGGAACGCGGACAGAAAATCGTGACCAAGATGGAACTGGGATTGGCTACACGTATAACCTTGCTGGTACGCCACCCGGCACGGTGAATCTATCCACATTCCTCTTTACCCAAGACAAGGACAATTCGTTCACTCAAGAAGCGCGCTTGCTTAGCGCCGACGATCAAAGATTGCGTTGGTCCGCAGGCGGATTTTACTCAAAATTCAAACGAGCTGCTGCAATTACACTGACAGTCGATTCGCTTCCTTTGCCGACCGGCAGAACCGCAGTTGTTCCTTTTCCAATCGGGCTGGGTAATGCTTCAAACCCACCGTTTGTTCAAAGAACAAGGCTTTCTGACGAAGAGGTGTCAGGCTTCGGAGCTCTCGATTTTGACGTGACTGATCGGCTAACTGTTGCAGCTGAGGCACGCCGGACGAAACAGAAAAAATTCCAGAATCAGACCAGCGGTTTCCTGATTTTTCCAAGCGATCCGGATGGCCCAAACGGCGTAACGGGAAGTTGGAAATTTTGGAGCTTCAGATTTACAGCCGACTACGATCTGAACGACAACTCTAAGCTTTATATGTCGGCTGCAAAAGGCAACAAGGCGGGTGGGTTTAATTCTAGTGCAACTATACCTGCCGACCTCAAATACAATCCCGAGTCGAACTGGACCTATGAAGCAGGCCTTAAATCAACGCTTCTCGGCGGCAAACTCGTCTTAGATACATCTGTATTTTATTCAGATCTTTCAGGCCTGCAGTTGTTTGGGTTTACAACGGGCGGCATTGGTTCTGTAATCAGAAATGGAGGAAAAGGTAAGTCCTATGGATTGGAGACGAACTTATCAGCAAACGTTGCTGACGGCGTCTCGTTTGGAGGCGGGCTCGCCTATGCAGACCCCACGTTCAAAAGCGGCGCGTTTATCAATAGCAGTGGGGATGTGGCAATTTGCCGCAATGTCTCGGCCTGCACGAGCCGCATAACAACAGATGTGAGTGGCCGGACAGGGTTGAATATTTCTGGATTTTCATTCCCCCGGCAAAGCGATTGGCAGGCGACTTTGTCGTTCGACGTTGTTCAACCTTTAAACGAGACCTGGAATTGGGCGCTTCGGGGCAACTACCGCTATGAATCCAAACAGTTCTCGACATCACCGCAGGCGAATATTGGCTTTGTTGGTTCCAAGCATATTGCCAATCTGCGCCTGGGTGTTGAGACCGACCAGTACTCAATATCGGCTTTTGTGGACAACTTATTCAATGACGGCACGCCTTTCAATTTCGGTACTGGTTTGAATGCATCGAACTTCCAGAACCCAATTTCTGTGGTTTACGGCGACAAACGTACCTTTGGGGTTGAAGCAAAGATGAAGTTCTAAGAATCCAAGTCATGAGCTGCGATGCACTCCGCAGCCCATCGCTGCTCTTGGCTTTCAAATCAAAATCTCGATGGTGTATCCTCGCGACTTTGTGAGATTTCATTGATTTCACTGATCAAAGACTCACTGAGCAGACGCGGGATTGTTGGTGCTGTCTCAGCATTCGGCGCAGGCCTTTGGTCAGGATTAAGTTCTCACACCAGTAAAGCAGCCGAGCCGGCGAAGGATTTGACGTCGCAAATGTCGCTCGTAAAGCGCGAGCATCCACGCGCGTTGTGGACACGCAAGCCAGCGATCATCAAGGCATCGCCACCCTTTGATCTCGATGATCCCATTGGCAATTGGCATGCAGTCATGAAAGTTGCGACCAGCCTCGTTGGCAGCCGCACATATGTTAGCAGTTATCAAAGAAATTTCATCTGCCCGGTTGGCAAATCTCCCATGCCGTTCTTTGCCGGATGCGGGGCCTGGACTCACCAACTCGTCGAGGCGCCGTCGGAATTGTTGAAAGGGGTTCCGCCCGGAACTCTCATGCAACTGGCCTTATATACAGGGGTAGTGTTGGACCCGTGGACATTCAAGCCTGTCAAGCAGGTGCTCAACCCTTATACCGGTAAGATGGTCGAAGTTGAGGACTCTGTGTACGCCGAATCGTATCTTGTCTATCCGGGCGGAGGGATGACAAGCCTAGAGCGCCCAGAAGCCCTCGATGATCGTACCGCCAGGCCGCAGCCGTATTTGCGCAGTGGAAAGAAGATTTCGTTCAACCTCGCTGCCCTTTTTAGCGGCGATGGGCCGCATCAGCCGCGTATGGATGCATCCTGGTGGACCGTCAACTACGACGACCTTATGAACCCATCAGTTGCTGACGTCGACGCAGACTATAGTTGGGCTGGTTTGCATCATGCCCGCGATAAAAAGTGGTGGGGCGTTGATCAGTCTGACGGTGCACAGATGCTTGCGAACGTACACGGCACTGTTGCAAAGCACCCCAGCCGGATTGAGCCAATTGTGCAAGAATACGTGTTCTCCAAGTACCCCGAGCGCATGTAAGGCGTGATATTGTGCACGATGGTAGTGCGCACACGTTTCGTCGGCATAAAATTTTACGGAAAGGCTTGTGGGATGAATAAATTTATAACGATCTTGGGCGCTGGCCTGGCGATTTATACAGCCATCACGTTCACTGCCCGCGCGGACTCATTGCTCCCTGCGCTCCCCGCACCTATCGAAAATTCAGCAATCGTCGACGCACCCATTGAGGACGTGTGGAAGGCCTGGACGACATCTGGAGGGCCGCCGACGTTTGTATGTTTTGGTGCTGAGATCGAAGCGAAGCCAGGGGGCGTGTATCGAGTTATATGTAACGTGGATGGCAAAACCCCACTTGATCGTGGCAACGACGGCAGAGTGGTCGCGATAGAGCTACTAAAAATGCTCTCGGTGACGTGGATGACACCGATGCATATGCAAAGCCTTCGCGGCAACTCCACCAGCCTCGTTCTTTACTTTGAGAAAATTGACGACGGTAAGCGCACGCGCGTTCGCCTCGTCAATTCGGGTTACGGCGTTGGCCCCGATTGGGCTGAGGCGTACCTGTCCCTTCCAATTATCCCGTCCGGGCATATTCGTGATGAAGTCCGCCGAGATGAGGGTGCGCTATGACCTCTCCTCGTCGCTGAACTGGTCGATGAATCGGTGAATCTTTGGCAAGCGACAGGTGGGTCCGCGCCCGATTGTAGTATTGGGCAAACGACCTCAGCGTCCGGCGCAAGTGTGCCTCACCAAATATGATGGTGTGATCCAAGCACTCTCGGCGCATTGAACCGATGATCCGCTCTGCATAACCGTTTTGCCATGGCGAGCGCGGCGCCGTTGGGTGGTCTCGAATACCAAGGCTGCTCAATCGTCGCTTGAAGACTGCGCCATAGCTGGCGTCACGATCTCGGATCAGATGACTCGGTGCCCGTTCCCAAGGGAAAGCTTCTGTCAGTTGTTGAGCGATCCATTCTGCAGTCGGGTGGGCTGTGGCATTCGTCCAAACCAACTCGCGGCGTTTTAGATGCAGAATGATGATGCCGTACATGAGCTTGAAGCCAACCGGGGGCACAACGAAAAGATCAATCGCCGCAATTGCATCTTTATGGTTGTCGATGAAGGTCTTCCAAGTCTGACCTCGCGGTCTGGGGTGTCGGCGTAGGTAGTTGCTGACTGTGGCCTGAGCCAGTTCAAATCCAAGCTTCAAGAGCTCACCGTGGATGCGTGGTGCGCCCCAGAGCGGGTTCTCAGAAGCCATGCGCAGAATCAGGCGCCGAAGCTCCTTTTCAATGGGCGGACGTCCGCCTACTGAGCCCGACTTCCAGCGCCAGAAGGTTCGGAATCCAAGCCGATGCCAGCGCACGATAGTTTCGGGCTTCACGATAATAATGGCATCGGCAACTGC
>JANLSL010000662.1:0-8535 GCA_031362385.1 Alphaproteobacteria bacterium
TCATGTGCATCCTCCTTGTGCAACGCATCCCCGCGAAGATCATCCACTTCCACGTGGGCTAAATCATGTCGGCCCAAATAGCTAATCGCCAATTCGCGGAAGATATAGTCAATAATCGATGTGGTCATCTTAATATGGGGATTGCCTTGCACCATTCCGTTTGGTTCAAAACGGGTAAATAGGAATGCATCCACAAACTCTTCGAGTGGTACACCATGCTGCAATCCCAACGAAACTGCAATCGCGAAACAATTCGTCATGCTGCGGAAGGCTGCACCTTCTTTATGCATGTCGATAAAGATTTCACCCAAGTGGCCGTTTTCATACTCACCGGTGCGCAGATAAACCTTGTGTCCGCCCACACTCGCTTTTTGGGTATAGCCTTTGCGCCGCGGCGGTAGTTTTTCACGTTCGCGTTGAACAACACGTTCGATGATGCGCTCGGCAATGACTTCAGCGCGTACATGAGGTGGTTGTTGAATAATATTTTCAACCACATCTTCGTCGTCGGTAAAATCAGCATCGTCGAAAAGGGCGGCCAGGGGTTGTGAAAGTTTCGACCCATCCCGGTACAGTGCGTTGGCTTTCAAGCCCAACTTCCACGAGGTCATGTAGGCGCGCTTGCAGTCTTCAATGGTGGCACTGTGGGGCATGTTGATGGTTTTGGAAATCGCCCCCGACACAAACGGCTGAACCGCCGCCATCATCAGGATATGACTGTCCACCGACAGTGCTCGTGTTCCAACGCGCCCACAAGGCGAGGCGCAATCAAAAACAGCCAAGTGTTCTGGCTTTAAGTGGGGCGCGCCTTCAAGTGTCATCGCACCGCAGACATGAGTGTTGGCCGCGTCAATATCGCTGCGCTTAAACCCAAGGGCCTCGAGCATATTGAAGCCCATGTCACCCAGTTGGTCTTCGGTGAAGCCCAGCTTTTCTAAGCAAAATTCGTCACCCAAGGTATACCGATTGAAAACGAATTTGATGTCATAAGCGCTTTCAAGCGCGTCCTCGATTTTTTGCAACGCCTCTTCGTCAAACCCGCGGTCATGCAGGCTTTCAGGGTTGATAAACGGGGCATCGTCGAGTGAAGCAGAGCCGATGGCGTAGTGCGCAATGGCATCAATTTCAGCTTGGGCGTAGCCCAAAGTTTTGAGCGCCAAGGGCACCGTGCGGTTGATAATTTTAAAGTATCCGCCGCCCGCAAGTTTTTTGAATTTCACCAACGCATAGTCGGGCTCAACGCCGGTGGTATCGCAATCCATCACCAACCCAATCGTGCCGGTAGGTGCGATGACCGTCACTTGCGCATTGCGAAAGCCATGCGCCGCACCAAGCTCTAAGGCCTGATCCCAGGCGGCTTTTGCAGCAACAATAAGCGCAGGGTCGGGGCAGTCAGCAGCGTTCAGGGGTGTTGGCTTGGTGCTCAGTCCTTCATAGCCCGAGTGATGGCCATAGGCAGCACGGCGGTGATTTCGGATCACGCGCAGCATATCATCGCGATTTGCAGCAAAGCCTGTAAACGCACCCAGCTCTTCGGCCATTTCAGCGGATGTGGCATAAGCGGTGCCGGTCATTAGTGCCGTTATCGCTGCGGCCAAGGCACGGCCTTCTGTGCTGTCATAGCTCAAGCCATTCGCCATCAGATATCCGCCTAAATTGGCGAAGCCCAGGCCGAGGGTTCTGAATTTATACGAAAGCGAAGCGATTTCTTTGGACGGGAATTGCGCCATCAACACAGAAATTTCCAGCACAAGTGTCCACACGCGGCTGGTGTGCGCAAAGCCTTCCGTATCGAAAGCGCCATCACCTTTGCGGAACGCGAGTAAGTTCGTGGATGCTAAATTGCACGCGGTATTGTCCAGAAACATATATTCCGAACACGGATTAGACGCGTTGATACGCCCCGACTTTGGGCACGTATGCCACTCGTTGACGGTGGTGTCGAATTGCAAACCCGGATCAGCGCATTGCCATGCCGCTTCGCCAATGCGGTCCCAAAGCGAGCGGGCCTTGATGGTTTTGGCAGTTTTACCGCTGATGCGGTTGACCAGCGCCCAATCCTCATCCTGCTCTACGGCAGCGAGGAATTTATCGGTCACACGCACGCTGTTGTTAGAGTTTTGGCCCGACACCGTTGCGTAGGCTTCTGAGTCCCAATCCAAATTGAAAACCGGAAAATCAATCACCGATTTACCTTGGCGCGCGAACTGGATGGCACGGCGCACGGCATTCTCAGGGATCATGGCGGCACGGGCGGCTTTAACTTCGCGGCGCAACGAGCTGTTCGACTTCGGATCAAAGCGGTGTTCGCTGTCAACGCCATCCCACTCTTTGCAGGCCCGCAGAATGGCGTTCAGGTGTTTGTGGGCCAGCTTTGAGCCTGACACCATGGCGGAAACCTTTTGCTCTTCGCGCACCTTCCAGTCGACGAATTCTTCAATGTCGGGATGGTCAGCATTCAAGATCACCATCTTGGCTGCGCGGCGTGTTGTACCGCCCGATTTGATGGCACCTGCCGCCCGGTCACCGATTTTCAAAAAACTCATCAGGCCAGACGATGAGCCGCCGCCCGAGAGTGACTCGCCAGCACCACGCAGCCCAGAGAAATTTGTGCCAGTCCCCGAGCCATATTTAAACAGCCGCGCTTCACGTACCCACAGGTCCATGATGCCGCCATCATTCACCAAGTCATCCGAGATGGATTGAATGAAACAGGCATGGGGCTGGGGGTGCTCGTATGCGCCTTGAGATGCTGTCAACTCGCCACTGCGATAATCGACGTAGTGATGGCCTTGCGAGGGGCCTTCAATGCCGTAGGCCCAATGCAAGCCGGTATTAAACCATTGCGGCGAGTTTGGTGCGACCATCTGCATGGCCAGCATGAATCGCAGTTCGTCAAAAAATGCACGCGCATCAGCATCAGAATCAAAAAAGCCCGCGTTCCAGCCCCAATAGGCCCAGGTTCCAGCCAGCCGGTCGAACACTTGGCGCGCGTCGTGCTCGCCGGTCATGCGTTCATTGTCCGGTAAGGCCGTAAGTTCTTTGGTGTTGGCCGCATGGCGCCACAAAAAATCTGGCACATCGTCTTGGGCAATCGGCATCAAACGTGCTGGCACCCCGGAACGGCGAAAATACTTCTGGGCCAAAACGTCACAGGCCACCTGAGACCAATGTTCGGGCACGGTGACATCTTCCTGGCGGAATACTTGCGTACCGTCGGGGTTTGAGATCTCGCTTGCGATGGTCCGGAACACCATTTTTTCGTAAGGTGAGCGGCCTTCAATTGTAAAACGCCTCGCAACGCGCATGGGAAACCTTTCCGAAATCTGTCTGGCTTGTGCGGGCGCATCGTCCCAACTGCCCCGCGCGCCCTGTTGGCAGCAGCGATGAGCAGTGGTCCAGGTATGCCTTCCCCTCGGCCCTTTTTCGTCATGCAAGGCGATGTTAAGGCCTTGCAGCGACGTCAAAAACACTATGTAAACGCACCCTGCCTTTCAATAGATTTTGTGTCTGGTTTGGCGCTAGACGCAAGATATTGGGGGTTGACGGGATAATGGCCTGGTTAGCCCGACTCTGGCTGTGGTGACCAGTAGCTGGACCTGGATCACGAAAACCGACATATTGCCCAGCGATTTTTGGCTGCTTTTGTGGCTAAGTCTTTGAAGTTAAGGGACTGTCTGGCATGAGCCTCGGGACGTGGCTGCATACGAAGTTTCACGGGCTAAAGGTCGGCCAGGACGACTACGGCAACGTATATTACCGCTCGAAGCGCAAACGCGCCAATAAGCGGGAAGAGCGCTGGGTCATGTTCAAAGGCGAGCCTGAAGCCTCAAAGGTTCCGGCCGAATGGCATGCGTGGCTGCATCATACCACCGATGCCCCGATTGATGCGCCAACGCACTCTTGGCACAAACCCCACCAACCTAATTTAACTGGTACTGCGCAAGCCTACCTGCCACCAGGCCATGACCAACGTGGGGGCACCCGCGCCAAAGCTGGCGGCGACTATGTTGCCTGGAATCCTGAAAACTAATGTCCGCGCTGGCGAAAGCCGACCGACGCGAAACCACCATCGGCATCTTGGCCCTGGTTATTGCTGTGGGCGGATTAACACTGACCGCCTTAGGGAATCGCAACGATCACAAAGCGCAAAATGTCGCAGCGTCTTATACCGCCGAATTTGGTCGTGCCGATGGCTTGCATAAGGGCGCGCCCGTCAGGTTGGCTGGGGTTAAAATCGGCACAGTGGGTGCTGTGCAGCTCGATCAGCGCTACCACGCCATCATGACGTTGTTTCTGACCCAGAACATCCCGTTGCCAGATGATACCGCTGCCATCATCGAAACCGATGGCGTCTTCGGCACTAAATACATCGAACTACAGCCGGGGGGCAGCGAAACTGCGCTCAAGCCCGGCGCACGGATTGGCTACACCCAAGATTCAGTCATCATCGAAGAATTGGTTGGGAAAATTGTCGAGCAAGCCAAAGCGGCGACAAAGCAAAACAACACCCAGAACGCATTACCAAACGAGAAACTCAGATGAAACGCAATCCAATCGAAACCGTGCTTGGCGCAGTCGTGTTGCTGATCGCGGGCATGTTCTTGGCCTTCGCCTATAGTACTGCGGACATCCAAGCCATCACTGGCTACGTGGTTTCGGCCAAGTTTTTGAAAGTAGGGGGCCTTGAAACCGGGAGCGATGTGCGCGTGAGCGGTATACGTGTGGGCACGGTCACGGGTCAGGCGCTGGATCCCACGACGTTTCAGGCGACTGTCACGATGTCGATCTCGGGTGATTTGAAACTGCCGCAAGACAGCGAAGCAGCAATAGTGTCGGATGGCTTGTTAGGCGGTAAGTATGTCAGCGTGATTCCGGGTAGGGCAACACAACACCTTACTGACGGCGGGATGATTTCCAAAACACGCGATTTCCAATCGGTCGAAGATTTGGTGGGCGAAATTATTTTCCTGGCCACCAGCAAAAGCGACACCAGCGAGAAAGCGGCGAGTCCTTAAAGCCCTTCGGACTGCGCTGTTTTGGATGGGCCAACATGCTTGATGTCTTGAAACATTCGCTCAGCCTTGAACATAGCGGCGCGCCCCGCCGTGAGTTCCTGACAGCATCGCTGGCCTCATCTTTGATTGGCGCATCTTCAACACTGTCGGTCGCCGCCGATGCGGGCCACCCCATTCGTTCTGAGGTGATGACATTCGATGACGATCAAGCTGAGTTTAGGGCTCATTTCCGCTTTGAGCGCGATCTGGTCGAGCGCAGCGAAACTGTGACCTGGTATCATTTTCTAGTGTTTACGGTGGCAGAGGGTCAGCGGCCCGCTCCGATCGTGCGCTTTGAGGGGATGGAATACTCGTATTATCAGCGCGTGAAACCGCTGACCTATCGCATTCATGCGCACAATCTGTCGTTTGCGCGCGATATCACGACGGGGGAATTTACAAACACGACTCTCAATCCCGTCACTGGTGAGACGGTTACAGTGCCGCCAACGGTGTTGACCGAAGACCCTGGCGTTATTAATTCGCCTGCCGGTTACAGAACACTCGACAGCAAAGACCCGAACCCAGTGCGGACATATAGCTTCTACCGCATTGAAGGTGATCTTGTGCGCCGGGAACATGTGCGTGCCGCACCAGCAGGTTGGCCGATGCCCTTTATCGAGTCATCGACCTCGTGGGTTGATCGTAAAGTTTTTGATGATGCTTCGGTCACATCGCTGCCGATGCATACGTCCGGGTTTTACGTAGCCCCCTGGCCTCGCTGGATGAAAATGGGCGACCACAAAGGTCATATGATTGGTGCCTGGACTGGGCGCAAGCTGAATTCGATTGCTGAACTTCCCGCCGCGTACCGCGCAAAAGCGCAAAGCGAGTATCCGCAACTCTTGACGGCGCGGTGGGCAGAACTCGAACGCCCATTGCCATTTTCACTTTAAAGATATGAGTACCCCCCAGTTCATGGCGACGATTTCAAATCGCTTTGTCGCGCGCGCAATCGCGGGATTGATTTTGGTGGCCGTGCTCCAGGTGCGCGCACTTGCCACTGACATTCCAACTGATACGGCAGTATTACGGGCCCTGGATAAAGTCACAGCGCGGGTTCAGACGTTGCGTGTGCCGGTGGGCCAGCCCGTGACTTTTGCACGCCTGGAAATTCTGGCTAAAGCCTGCGTCACCCGCCCGCCTGAGGAAACCCCTGAGAGTTCAGTATTGCTGCAAATCGTCAAAACGCTTGGCAAAGATAAGCAAACCAAAATATTCGAAGGCTGGATGTTTGCTTCAAGCCCCGACCTCTCGGCCATGGATGACCCAGTTTATGATATCTGGGTGCTGTCTTGTGAAAATAAGGCTGAATCAAGTTCGCGCTGAGACAGCGGCGGGCCGAAAGTAGCGTGCTGTGACAACGCCGCACTCAGTTGGGCCAAATAGTCTTTCTGAGGGATTTCAATAGCTCCAAAGCGCACCAAATGATCGGTGATGAACTGCGTATCGAGCAGTGTAAATCCGCCGCGTTTCATGATCCCGACAAGGTGACACAACGCAATTTTTGAGCCGTTCTCAGCACGGCTAAACATGCTCTCGCCGAAAAACGCAGCCCCCATCGCCAAACCATAAAGCCCGCCAATGAGTTCACCCTCGCGCCAGACTTCAATGCTATGGGCCAGGCCCGCGTGATGCAGTTCGGTGAATAACGCGATGATTTTGGCATTGATCCAGGTGTCCATGCGGCCCGGCTTTGCCTCGGCGCATCCGTCGAGCACCGCGCCAAAGGCGGTGTCGGTCTTGATGATAAAGTGACCTTGACGCAAGATTTTACGCATCGAGCGCGAGACGTGGAACTGATCAAGCGGGATCACACCGCGCAGTTTGGGCTGGACCCAAAAAACTTTCTCGTCGCCGCGCGACTTTGCCATCGGAAAGACGCCGTAAGCATAAGCCTTCAACAGTAACTCAGGCGTGATTTCCGTCACCGGTCCTCAACTCTTACCTGGGGAATCCTTCACCCATTCTGCCACAAAAGTCTCGAGCCAGCGAATGTCATAATTTCCGTCCAGGATCGCTTGCTGGTCTAAAACTGCCTGGTGCAATGGAATTGTGGTTTGGATGCCGTCGATCACATACTCATGCAACGAACGGCGCATCCGCATGATGCATTCATTGCGGGTTGAACCCTGAACAATCAGCTTTGAAATCAAGCTGTCATAATACGGCGGGATTTTGGACCCCGCGTACATGGCCGAGTCCACGCGCACGCGCCGTCCGCCTGGCGCGTGGTAGCCTGTAATCTTGCCGGGTGAGGGGGCAAAGGTGCGTGGGTTTTCAGCATTGATGCGGCATTCCATGGCAAAGCCCTGGAACTCCACATCCTTTTGCGTAAAGCCCAACTCAAGCCCGGCCGCAACGCGGATTTGTTCGCGCACCAGGTCCAGGCCGGTAATCATCTCGGTGATCGGGTGCTCAACCTGAAGGCGGGTATTCATCTCGATGAAATAAAACTTTCCATCTTCGTATAGGAATTCAACAGTGCCCGCGTTGTGATAGCCAATTTTTTTTAATGCGGTGGTGACTGTTTTGCCGATGTCGTCGCGTTGCTTCGGGTTCAGGGCCGGTGAGGGGCACTCTTCGAAAATCTTTTGATGTTTGCGCTGTAAAGAGCAATCGCGCTCGCCCAAGTGCACAATGTTACCGTGCTGGTCGCCGAGCACCTGAATTTCGATATGCCGGGGGTGGCCTAAGTATTTTTCCATATAAACTTCGCCATTGCCGAAGGCCGCCTCGGCTTCTGAGCTTGCAACGGTGAAGGCTTCGCGAATCTCAGATTTGTTTTGAGCGACTTTCATGCCGCGCCCGCCGCCACCAGCGGTGGCTTTGATCAGGACCGGATAGCCGATGTCCTCGGCGACCCGGACGGCATCGTCTTCATTTTTAACCGCACCGTCTGAACCTGGAACCACAGGGATCCCAAGTTTCTGAGCTGTGAGCTTGGCCTGAACCTTATCACCCATAATGCGGATGTGTTCGGCCGATGGTCCAATAAATGTCAGGCCGTGGTCTTTGACCATCTCGGCAAATTCCGCGTTCTCCGACAAAAATCCATAGCCAGGGTGAATCGCTTCGGCGTTCGTAATCGTGGCGGCGGAAATGACTGCTGCTTTGTTCAAGTAACTATCGCGCCCCGGCGGTGGGCCAATGCATACGGCCTCGTCAGCCAAGCGCACGTGCATGGCCTCGTTGTCGGCGGTTGAATGGACCGCAACGGTTTTGATACCCATCTCGCGGCAGGCGCGTAAGATTCGCAGCGCAATCTCACCACGGTTTGCGATCAGTATTTTTTCGAACATGACCGTTGGTCCTGATGCTATTCAATCAGCATCAAGGGCTCGCCGTATTCCACCGGGTTTTTGTCGGTGACCATGATTTGCGTTACTTTGCCACCTTTGTGGGCTTTGACTTGGTTAAAGGTTTTCATGGCTTCGATGATCAGCACAGTTTGGCCTTCCGCCACTTGATCGCCCAC
>JANLSL010000690.1:0-2679 GCA_031362385.1 Alphaproteobacteria bacterium
CATGGGCCACCTCGATGCTAAGTCGCCTCTCACGCGCGGGTTTAATGGCAACACCCCCGATCTGCTCCGGCGTTCCGATGAGGCGTATTGCGATTTCGTTTCTGACACCCGCAACATCCTGATGCATGCGCAATTTATGAACGTAGGAAAGTTAGGCGGAGACCGGCTTGACGAAGTTGCGTCCGCCACTGGCCATCTGCCCAACAGCCCTGAGGCCATGAAGGCCGTGGTTCTTGAAATCCCCGAAGTTGCAACATACCTGCGCGTGAAGCGCACACTTCAGGAATCATACTGGCGTCGGATCGAAGAGTCTTACGCGGTGAAGAAAGATGATTTCGAAAGAGCCCTGAATGACGCCGATAAAATGGGCCCGGGCTCAGTGCGCTTCGACCCCAATTTTGTTTATCCAGAATATGCCACAGTCGATATTCATATTCAGCCTGGAGGATATACCGGAAAAACTTTGGGGGCGTTGACTTATGATTATGGCACGAAAATCTTCTTTGGCGGAGCGGGCGATGCTGACACGTTGCATCATTCGATGGCCAACCGCACGGCCACGCCCAAAGATGGCG
Source organism: Alphaproteobacteria bacterium (assembly GCA_031362385.1). Classification (GTDB taxonomy): domain Bacteria; phylum Pseudomonadota; class Alphaproteobacteria; order Rhodospirillales; family Rhodospirillaceae. The sequence continues at coordinate 576 of JANLSL010000690.1, forward strand.
TTGTAAAGCGCGTGATGGAAATTGGCTGCTCACTCGGCCAGGTGGCCTGCGGCTTGAAGAAAAGATTTCCAGAAACCGAGGTCTGGGGCACCGATATCAGCGCGCAGATGGTGCGCTATGCGCACTGGCGCACGATCCAGCAGAACCTCGACGTTCATTACGCCCAAATGCCAGCAGAGGATTTGGACTTCCCCGACAATCACTTTGACATCGTGACTGCACATTTATTGTTCCACGAAATGCCCGTTCCGGTGATTAAGCGCACGTTGAAAGAAGCCATGCGGGTGCTGAGACCAGGTGGGGTGTTCGTGTTGTGGGATTTCTGGAGCGCTAAAAACCGCAGTAGTGGGGTGAACTTCATGGGCATGATGGATGCCTCTGATAATGGCGAACCCTATGCACCGGGGTTTATGGGGTGCGACGTGGAAGTGCTGATGGAACAAGCGGGCTTTAAATTACGCTCGCATGACCCTAAAGACCTCAGCACCCAAGGCCGTGTCGGCGATAAGTCGATTTAACAACTTTCAGTAAAGAACGAGAGTATGAGCAAATTACCACCTGACGAGCGCGCCAAGAAACTCAGCGAGGGGTTGGATTACGTCAAAGACTTGCCGGGCTTTGAGCGCGGACATCCGCACTATTTCAAAGACCCGATCATAGATCACCTCTTAGAAATCGTTCTGCAGCTTGGTGCCGAGATGTGGATTATCCGTGATCGGCAAATTGTCACCGAGCACTTGCTGGCAACTGAAGGCAAAGTAACGCCGGAAATGATTGAAGCTTTCAAGCCTTCGCCAGAATTCCGCGAGAAAATGAAAGAAGAGCGGCGTAATTATACCCGCAGGCTTTATCAATCGCTTTATGATGGTATTGGGCCTGCAGGCGATGCGACCTTTGTTTCGGGTGTGGTGCGGGGGCGCTAATTATTTTCCCTACTAAAAGATATCCGGTCATAGGGAATAAACCCGAACATATCTTCGTAGCCGCGCACATTCTTGCGCGCACCAGAAAAAATCACGCTTTCATACACGAATATTGCTGGAACTTGTTCGTGGTAATAGGCCATCAACTCACGTCGCAAACTGAGTGATTTTTCTTCGTTCCACTCGGTACGAATTTTCTCAATCAACGGCATCACGGCCTGGTCACATGTCCAGGGCACATTGTGCGCGCACGAGTGCATATCAACACCACGTAAAATATCGCCAATAGGTACGCCAGTCCACGGCATCGTAAAAGCGTCTGCATACTCACCTGTCATAAACACGTTTTTCAAATACTGCGGTGATGTGATCAGACGAATTTCCATACTGACGCCAATTGTTTTTAAATCAGCGGCAACCTGCTGCACATAAGCAAGCTGTGCTGAAAAAACTGAGGTTGTCTCCATGACGAACTTAAAGCCGTTGGGGTAGCCCGCCAGGGCGAGCAGCGCCTTAGCCTTCACCGGGTCATAGGCAAACTGGGGCAGATCAGGGTTGTACCCAAATTCAGTGCGCGTGGCGGGCTGGTTGGCAGGTTTGGCCAGGCCTGCAAAAATCGCATCAATCATCGGTGGGCGGTTGATCGCAATGTTCAGCGCACGCCTCACGCGCACATCTTTGAACGGCGAATTATTGCGCGTTGTCACCAACGCGATACCGTTCACGGTGTCGTCAGCAAAAGCGTACGGCTGTTGGCCTGCAGCTTTGAGGGCTTCGTATTCTTCTGCTCCTAAGCCTGTGGCAATGTCGGCCTGATCAGACAATAACGCCTGTACGCGCGAGGTAGTATCTGGCAGCACCAGAACATCAAGCTTCGGGATGATCGGCTTGCGCCATGATTTCTGGTGGGCCGTGAATGACACCCGCCCGGGGGTCCATTCTTGCAATTTATAGGGGCCCGTCCCCACCGGTGCTTTAGCGAATTGGTCCATTCCGACTAAATCTACGGCCTGCATATCTGGGACAAGCAGCATGGTGGCGTATCGTGGAAAGAGTGGTTGTGGGGTGGCCGTAACGATGTCGACAGTCAGCGTATCAATGGAGCGCGCGGAAACCAGCTTTGGTAATTCGCGCACAGCATTCTCGTTCGGTTTGGCGCGGTGAACCAGATAATCCACCAC
>JANLSL010000698.1:0-1723 GCA_031362385.1 Alphaproteobacteria bacterium
AATAAACGCTGGAACAGCCGCATACTGCCGTCGCCACCAATCACAACCAGCGCGTCCACGCCGAGGCGCTTTAAACCAGCAATCACATCGGCGGAGCGATCGGTCGGTTTGCCATCTGGTCCGGGATAGGCAAATGGATCGCCTTTAGTAGTCGTGCCCAAGAACGTCCCGCCGGTGCGCAACAGATCGCCGCGCATGGCCTCAGGCGTCAGCGCCATAATTTGTGGCGGGTCCTCCAGCAACCCTAAATGGCCATTCTTGATGCCGATCACATCCCATCCCTGCCCGCCTGCGGCATGATCGGTGACAGCGCGAATCACCGCGTTCAAGCCGGCGCAATCACCGCCGCTGGTCAGAACAGCAAGTTTTCGAATGGGCATGGGTCGCATTCCTTCTCACACTGCACCGAGCATCGACTGCCCGCTCTATCTTTGAGAATGGTGACATGCTGGATGGCGAAAGCTTGAGGCTGGCCTCGCCGACAAATAGGCTCAAGCTTTCGTGTGCAGCTTATCCCAATTACTTTTTTCTTCAGCCGTGAAGTCATCGATGATGGTGCGGTAGATATGTTCAAGCACATCAGGGTTCATCTCGTGTTTTTCTGCAATCGCACGCACCGTGCGAACTATTTCCTCCACACGTGCGGGAACCACCACAGCTTCTTTTGAGGGCTTGAACTTGGCTGCTTGTTTGACGAAAAAAAGCCGCTGACACAACAGCGGCGCAATAAGTGTATCGAGGCGGTCGATGTGATGACGCACGTCGGCAAGACTGGCGCAGTCAGCCCGCCAACCATCTTCAGGTGTGTCGTGGTTCTTGCCCGCTGCGCTCATCTCGCATGTCCTAGTAACTGTATTCTGCAAACGCCTTGGTCACGTCGCCCTTCCACGCCCCGTGGTATGAGGCGAGCATGCGCTCTGCTGGAGTTATCCCCGATGTGGCAATCTCCTGCAAGGGGACGAGAAAGCCGGTCTCGTCCATGCCAGCCGCATCCAACTGCGCGCGACGACGCAAGCCCGCACGCGACAACTCAAGGAGTTGCAAGGAAATTTCTTGCACCGTGCGCCCGCGAATTTTGGCTTTCAACGCTTGCGTCAGCACGTCATCGCGCAGCTTGGCGCGATCTTCGGCAGTCCAATCTTTGATAATCTGGGCCGCCGCATCGAGCGAGACCGAGTCATATAGCAATCCAATCCAAAAGGCGGGCAACGCGCACAAGCTCGCCCACGGGCCTGAATCTGCTCCGCGCAGTTCGATATAACTTTTCACGCGCACTTCCGGGAATGCAGTGGACATATGATCTTCCCAGTCGGCCACCGTTGGAATGTGGCCCGGGTAGGCGGGTAATTTGCCTTTGAGAAAATCACGAAATGATTGGCCCGAGGCATCAATGAACCCATCGCGATATACAAAGTACATCGGCACATCGAGGATGTAGTCCACATAACGCTCAAAACCCATGCCATCCTCAAACGCAAAGGGGATCATGCCTGTTCGGTTGGGGTCGGTGTCGCGCCAGATATTACCACGATAACTGAGGTAACCATTGGGCTTGCCTTCGGTGAAAGGCGAATTGGCCCACAGTGCGGTGGCAATGGGTTGCAACGCCAGCGAGACGCGCAATTTTTTCACCATGTCGGATTCAGAGCTATAGTCAAGATTCACTTGAACGGTACAGGTGCGCATCATCATGTCGATGCCCAACTTGCCGACTTTGGGCATG
>JANLSL010000711.1:0-10504 GCA_031362385.1 Alphaproteobacteria bacterium
CGCCACCTCATCGAGAATTTCTTCTGCACGCTCAAGCAGTTTCGAGCCATCGCCACACGATACGACAAAACCGCCGTCAACTTTCTCTCTGCAATCTATCTCGCCGCTGCTACAATCTGGCTCAATTGACGACACGCTCTAATTGCAGTATGTGAATCCGAGGCTAGCGTCAGTTATTTTTAGCTTCTTTCTGGCAAGGTCATTGTCCACCAATTTGATGCAATCGTTAGTCCAGCAGCCCGCAGCATTGCTGACTTTGAAGCATCGAGGTCGGCAGCAACCACTATGATCTGACGCCAGTGCTGTTTCTGCGCAAACCCCATAAAGTGATCTAAAAGTTGCCGTCCGATAGACTCCCAATTTCTTCCGTTGTGGACTGCAAAGTCATCAACCACGACGGTCGGACCGTCCAACACATAAACTGGCGGCACGGGCACTTCGCGCGCTGAGATAAAGCCCTCAAGGGTTTTGCCGTCGACCGCGGCGAAAACAAACCACGACGCATCACTGACCATCATTCTGAAAAAACTATCTGTAATTGCAGCCGAGTTCTCCGCCTTACGCCAGAAAATCGGTTGAAAGGCTTGATATTGCCGACGCATTTCTTCGATCAGGGCAACCATTTGCGAGACGTCGCTCAACTCTGCCCGGCGAATTTGCAACAGCAATCTCCTATGGATTCTCATCTAACCACGCGTTCAGAAGATAGCGCGCAATCGAGAATGTGTTGGGTAGCCGCATCGCTTCGAAAGCCGAGCCTGGCTTGCCAAAGCTGCGCAAGTCGTCGCGCGTGAACCAGCGGCAGTCTTCCAACTCATCGTCCCCGCGATTGATCTCAGTGGTGAGTGCGCGCGCGCGAAAGCCCAGCATGATCGACGAGGGGAATGGCCACGGCTGACTGGCCATATATTTAACGTCAGCCACAAAAACCCCTGTTTCCTCGAAGGTTTCGCGGATGACGGTTTCTTCCAAGCTCTCGCCCGGCTCCACAAACCCGGCAATGACTGAATACATGCCAGTAGGCCAGCGCGCTTGGCGGCCTAACAGTGCCAGGGTGCCAGTGGGGTCTTCAATCAGGGTAATGACGGCAGGGTCAGTACGCGGATAGCTGCGGTGCGCGCATGTTACGTTGGTGCAGGTGCGGCTATGGCCGCCTTCTGTAGACTGAGAAGCTGCACCACATCGACCGCAGTACTTGTGGCCATCGTGCCAAATAATCATCGCCCGCGCATAGGCCAGAATCGAAGCTTCAGTGCCAGGCAGTACAGCGACAACTTCATTCAGCATACGAAACTCAGCTGCGAGCCCTAGATCAGGCGGCGTTTCATGGCCTGCCAACCCCACGGCGAACCACGGTGCACCATCGCCGTAACCCAAAAACACCGGGCTCAGTGCTTTCATATCAACGTGCGCGGTTAAACCAGCAAATGATAGAAAGGCTGCTTGCGGTGTGGCATCAAAAAGATGCTTTGAATTCCATACCGGCACAATGCGCGCAGCTTCACCGCGCAGCAGGGTCTCCAAGTGGTCGGAGTCAACACGCAGGAGCGCCTGGCGATCTAACGGACTTCCACTATAGGTAATGGTGGGCTTAGGCATCATGATCATTAAGCCCGGTGATAAGGGTGTCCGGTGAGAATGCTGTGTGCGCGATAAAGCTGTTCCATCAATAACCCCCGCACCAGCATGTGTGGCCAGGTCATCGGGCCTAAAGATAATTTATGCTTTGCTTTTTTGAGCACGGCATCGCCGTGGCCATCAGCCCCGCCAATGATAAAAACAAGCGTACGTGCACCACCATCGCGCCAGGCGCTTACACGCTTTGCAAACTTTTCACTGCTCTCGGCTGTGCCAGTTTCATCAAGCGCTACGATCACACTGTCCGGCACACTGTCCGGGGGGGTGGCCTTCAGCAAGGCTTCTGCCTCGCGCTCTTTGCGCACACTCGCAGATTGATCTTTGTTGGGCGCAATTTCTTTCACGTCCACCGGCCAGGGCAGCCTTCCAGCATACTGTGCAAATAATTCTTGCTCGGGCCCAGGCTTAGCTTTGCCAACTGCAAGAATGAGAACGCGCATTGTAAGCCAGCGTGCCTAGCGCTTCTTACGCGCAGGTTTACGCGCGGGTTGCTTTTTTGTTTTAGGCTTTGTTTTTGGCTTTGCTTTCGGTTTTGGCTTGGCCTTTGTCTTTGCTTTTGGTTTCGCCTTCGCAGGGCTTTTTATCTGAGGTTTTGCTTTCGGTTTGGTCTTGGCTTTGGTCTTGGCTTTGGTCTTGGCCTTCACTTTGGCCTTGGCTTTTTTCTTTGCCACTGGCTTACGTGCCTTTGGTTTTGTCATCGCAGTAATTGGCAGTGCAGGATCTGGCTTTGGTGCAGCCGGAACAACAACAGGTGCCGGAGATGATATAGTTGTTACAACCGGAGCCGTGGGCTTGATTGGCACCGGCGCTGCATTGGTCCACAACCGTTCGATATCGTAGAACGCACGCACCTCGGGGCGGAAGATTTGCACCACCACGTCACCCGAATCAACCAGCACCCAATCGCCCTGCTTACGGCCTTCGCTCCGCGCGGTGAAGCCAAGCCCCTTTAATTTTGTAACCACGTGCTCAGCCATCGCTGATACCGCGCGGGTGGATGTGCCTGAGGCGACAATCATACAATCGGCCATGGAAGACTTACCCGCGAGATTGAGGCGCACGATATCGCGGCCCTTGTCGTCGTCGAGCGAGGTGATAATCGCGGCGATCTTGCTTTCCAGATCGCCTGCTGTCGTTGCCGTCGTGATGGTCGTCTCCTGTCGTTGGGGTGTCGGTGATTCGGTGGTTGGTAGGTGTAGCTGTCGGATCGCAGTGCCAGAAGCATCATGACGCTTAATGGCTAAATAACTCCACGCTGGGAGGTCACGTTTGAATAAAGCGCGGGTCGGTCTTGTTCGGCTGCGGCGGAAGCGTTGCGCAGCTGCACCCGCGAGCGCACGGTAAGCATAAGGACTACGGTCGAGCACCGCAACGCACACGGTGTGAAAAATCTGTGTCCAGCGCCACCATTGCGGAAATTGTTCAAGGTTGTCAGCACCCATCAGCCAGACGAAAGCAATATGAGGAAAGCGCTGCTGCAAATTTGCAACAACTTTGGCTGTGCGGACTGTGCCTAACTTAGACTCAAGGTCGCTGATGCGAATTTGTGTTCCTGCGGTTTTAGCCCGCGCTGCCGCCAGCCGGTTGGCCAAGGGTGCCATACCGCGCGCAGGCTTGAGCGGGTTTTGGGGGCTGACCAGCCACCACACTTCATGAAGGCCAAGAAGCTTCATCGCCTCGCGGCTGATGTGCACATGGCCATCGTGCGCAGGGTTGAACGACCCGCCGAGCAAACCAATGCGGCGTTTCCGCCGGTCGCCAAAAACTGGAAGAAACCGTGTCATCAAATACTAGGGCCGCACCTGACCAGATCCGCGCACCTTATATTTAAAGGTGGTGAGCTGCTCGACGCCTACAGGCCCACGCGCATGAAGCTTGCCCGTTGCAATGCCAATCTCAGCACCCATACCGAATTCGCCGCCATCAGCAAATTGGGTCGAGGCATTATGCATAACAATAGCACTGTCCAGCTCTGTCATAAATTTCTCAGCCGCCGCCAGGTCCTCGGTGATGATTGATTCGGTATGCGATGAACCGTGGCGTTGAATGTGCTCAATCGCCTCATCAATACCGTTGACGACGCGCACAGCTAAGATCGCATCCAGATATTCGGTGTTCCAATCATCTTCGGTTGCGGGCTTCACACGCCCATCAATTTTTTGCACAGCCGTGTCGCCACGCACTTCGCACCCTGCGGCGATCAGGTCATTTAAAACCAGCGGAAGAATTTGTATCGCCACATCACGATCAATCAGCAAAGTCTCAGTCGAGCCACACACAGCCGTGCGCCGCAGTTTTGCGTTATGGACGATTTTGCGTGCTTTCTCAGCATCAGCAGCTTTGTGAATGTAAGTGTGGCACAGGCCACTCAAATGCTGGAACGTAGGCACCCGGCTCTCACGCATGATGCGATCAACCAATGACTGCCCTCCGCGCGGTACGATCACATCGATATAATTTGTCATCGTCAGCATCTTGCCCACGGCGGCACGGTCAGTGGTGGGAACCATTTGAATAGAGCTCTCGGGCAAACCGGCTGCTTTCAAGCCTTGATGCAAGCACGTTAAAATTGCGCGCGATGAATGAAAACTTTCAGACCCGCCGCGTAAAATACATGCGTTGCCTGCCTTCAAACACAAGGCGCCGGCATCGGCTGTGACGTTAGGGCGAGACTCGTAAATAATGCCGATGACGCCCAAGGGTGTGCGGACGCGCTCAATTTTCAGGCCGTTGGGCCGTTGCGTTGACATCAACACTGCGCCAACGGGGTCTGGCAGCGCTGCGACGTCTTCAAGGCCTTTGGCCATGGCTTCAATGCGGCTGTCATTTAATTCCAGCCGGTCCATCAGCGCGTGGGTGAGTTTCTTGGCACGACCAACGTCCATATCTTTGGCATTGGCGGCTTTAATTTCGGTGCCATGCGCGCGCAGCGCCACCGCAGCAGCATGGAGTGCTTTATCTTTTGTAGCTGTTGAAGTTTGTGCCAGCACGCGCGCCGCAGACCGCGCGGCCAGGCCCAAGCCGTCCATCACCGCGTCGATCTCTGCTGCCGTCTGCTGTTTTAAGTCCGAACCGCCGTCCATAGGCCGGTCTCCATTCAAGCATTTAGTATAGCACAAGTGCTGTTGTTAGCCTTCAACCACCAAGTCGTCGCGGTGAATCACCTCGGCACGACCACGGTAGCCCAGCAAAGTCTCGATCTCATCAGACTTGTGGCCCTGAATGGCTGCAATATCTGCCGATGAATACGCCGACAAACCTTTGGCCAGCACCCGCCCATCTTTAGACTTCACCGCCACCGTGTCGCCGCGCTCAAATATACCGTCCACGCCAATAACACCTGCGGGCAGCAAGCTTTTCCCATCGCTCAGTGCCTTGGCCGCGCCATCATCGACGACAATGAAGCCATTGGGCTGTACTGCGCCAGCAATCCACTGCTTGTAAGCTGCGCGGGGCTCGGCCTTCGGGATAAACCACGTACACCGTCCGCCATCATCAAGCACTTTCAAGGCGTGTAGGGGTGTTCCGGGCGCAATGGCCATGCGGCAGCCAGCACCCACACAAATTTTCGCAGCCATAATCTTGGTGACCATTCCGCCAGACCCATACCCAGTCTGCGCAACCCCAGCCATGGCTTCGATCTCGGGTGTGATCTCTAGCACTTCGTTGATGTGCTTTGCGTTTGGATGCGTGCGCGGGTCGGCGGTGTAAAGCCCGTCGATGTCTGATAACAAAACCAATGCATCAGCGCTGATCATTTGGGCCACGCGCGCAGCAAGCCGGTCATTATCGCCAAACCGAATTTCGGCTGTGGCCACGGTGTCATTTTCATTAATAATGGGCACGGCTTTGAGCTTCAGCAGGGTATCGAGCGTGCTGCGCGCATTGAGGAATCTGCGCCGGTTCTCAGTATCATCGATCGTCAGCAACACTTGCGCAACCGTAATGCCGTGGCGATCCAAGGCATTCTGATAGGCCTGGGTCAGGCGCATCTGGCCAGTCGCTGCGGCTGCTTGTTTTTCTTCCAGGCGGAGTTTTTTGCCGCGCATCCCTAACGGTCCGCGTCCAATCGCAATTGCGCCCGAGGTCACAATCACAACCTCTTGCCCCCGCGCGATACAGGCGTGAACGTCATCGGCCAAAGCCTCAAGCCAGGCGCGGTGGAGCTCGCCCGTGTTATCATCCACCAGCAAAGCAGAGCCGATTTTAATAACCACACGCTTGGCTGCACGAAGGGGCGCTGCGCTACGAAGGGGCGTTGCGGTACTCATGGCCCCCACTGCTCGTCTGTTTCTTCGGCGATCGCCTCGGTTTCAGCTTGGCGGCCTGCTTGAACCATGCGGGCGAGCATTTTCACGATATCTTCGCGGCCTTCGCCAGAAACGCCGGATAAAATATGAACCTTCTTACGGCTAGCTTTGCTGAGTGCGGCAACGCGCTCTTCGCGGGTTTTTTCGTCCAACGCATCGCATTTATTCAGGGCGATGATTTCTTTCTTCGCGGCCAGTTCTGAGCCATAGGCTTTCAACTCGCGGCGTACAATTTTGTAAGCACCGGCCACATCTTCTTGCGTGCCGTCAACCAGGTGCAGCAGCACTGCGCAGCGCTCGACATGGCCCAGAAATCGATCACCCAATCCAGCACCTTCATGGGCACCCTCGATCAGGCCAGGAATATCAGCAATGATAAATTCGAAATCACCCACACTGGCCACACCCAAATTAGGGTGCAATGTGGTGAAAGGGTAATCCCCAATTTTAGGGCGCGCGCGCGTCACAACCGATAAAAACGTTGATTTACCGGCATTGGGTAATCCGACCAGCCCAACATCGGCAATCAGCTTCAGGCGCAACCAGACCCACATCTCTTGGCCCATCTGGCCCGGCTTGGCGTAGTCGGGCGCTTGGTTGCTGGGGCCTTTGAAGTGCGTGTTGCCGAAGCCCCCATTGCCGCCCTGCAGTAACACAAGACGTTGCCCATCTTCACTGAGGTCAGCCAATACTGTCTCGCGATCTTCTGCCAGAATCTCAGTGCCGACAGGGACTTTAATGATCAGGTCGTTGCCATTGCGCCCCGCGCATTGGCGACCTGCGCCATCTTGGCCGCGCTCGGCCTTGAAGTGCTGGCGGTATCTGAAGTCGATGAGGGTGTTCAGGTTGCGTGCAGATTCGAAAATCACGTCGCCCCCGTTGCCGCCGTCACCGCCATCAGGTCCGCCAAACTCGATAAACTTCTCACGTCGAAAACCAACGCAGCCGTTACCGCCTGCACCAGACGCGAGAAAAACTTTAGCTTGATCGAGAAATTTCATGGCCGAGGTTTCAGACGCAGAGGCTCAAAAAGCAAGAAGGGGAATGGTCGTCCCATTCCCCTTCTTAACTTGAATTCCGGAAACCGGACGAACGCTAAAGATATTTTCCTTAGGCCGCCGGTGCTGGGTCGACGTTCACATGGACGCGGCCTTTGGTCGTGGTCTTGAAGCTGACCTTACCTTCGATCAACGCGAAAATGGTGTAGTCGCTGCCCAAGCCGACGTTTTTACCGGGGTGCCATTTGGTGCCGCGCTGGCGCACAATAATGTTACCGGCCAAAACATGCTGACCACCAAACTTCTTGATCCCTAAGCGCTTACCACGTGTATCGCGGCCGTTCCTGGAACTGCCGCCTGATTTCTTATGTGCCATTGCGAATTCCTCGAGTGCTTAAATCGTTAGGCGGCTGCGGCCGTTTTCGCAGCTTTCTTTGCCGCTGGCTTAGCTGCTGCTGCAACAGCCGGGGCGGTGGCAATGCCCTTACCCATGTCGGTGATCTTCACCAACGTCAGGTGTTGGCGATGGCCGTTGCGGCGGCGATAATGCTTACGGCGGCGCTTTTTGAAAATGATCACCGTATCGTCACGGAATTGGCGCACCACAGTGCCGGTGACTTGAACGCCAGCCAATTGGGGCGTGCCCACTTCACCACCGAGCATCAGCACATGGTCGAACACGACCACTGAGCCGGCATCACCGGTGACCTTTTCAATGGCAAGTACGTCGTCTTTGGTGACGCGATACTGTTTGCCGCCTGTCTTGATAACTGCGAACATGGCCTTAAACCTTGAGCTCAAACGAAAAAACGCGGGCCTGGGCCCGCGACCGATGGGGGTGAATATACTGCGAGGGTTTTTGAGTCAATGCCCGTGCTTTAGCTTCACATATGCTATTAACCTGCTGTAAATAAATACGATTTTGGCCTGGAAACAGGTGGAAAACACACTCTTTGACAGGTTTGGGCCCTGATCTGATGGATGATTCGCCCCCACCAGCCGCCTCGGACCGCCTCTCTGAGGGTGAGATCGAGCGCCTGAAGCTGGCCGCAAGCCTGCTGCGTAAGGCTGAACGTCCTGTCCGCATCTTGCGGGCGGTCACCTGGGGCCCTGAAGTCGAGCCCGCCTTTTTCGCTTCAGGTGCCCGCGAACTTCCCCAGGTGACATATCAACCCCTCGACGCAGCACCCGTCCATGAGGCCATTAAAGAAGCCAGGACTAAAATCGATGGCTCTGGCCCTGTGCATGCATGGCTGAAGCGCACGGCTGATACCATTGATGTCGCCGCCGATATGTTGGCGGGATTGGGCACCACGCAATTTCATCAAAGGTCGTTGCAGCTTTATGGGTCGCCCCAAACCGAGCTGATGAACTGCGATGTGCGCCCGCTCGATCTCGCGCGGATGCTCGACTATGTGCTCAGCTCGTACGCAAATTTGGAAATCAATCTCAACGTCAAGGGCGAGCAAACGCCACTGACCGCCGCTGAGATGCAGCCGCGCATGCAGGCGATTTTGAATCGTCACTTTGGCACTGAAGCACCCCAGGTCGAAATTGCCGATCACTTGTCGGCCAAAGCACTGGCAGGCTCGAAATATATTCGCCTGCGGCGCGATGCCGTATTTTCTGATCGTGATGTTGCGCAATTAGTTCAGCATGAAGCCTTCGTGCATGCTGGAACATCTTTGAATGGCGCGGCACAAACCGCGTTTCCAATTTTGGGCGCGGGCCATCCGGGCACCACGCGCACCCAAGAAGGCCTGGCGGTGTTTGCTGAGTTAATTTCAGGTGCCATGGACCCCTCGCGCATGTTGCGCTTGGCCGACCGGGTTCTGGCGATTCAAATGTCGATGGACGGCGCAGACTTTTTGCAGATTTATGAATTCTTCCGCGACAAAACCAACGACCCACGCCAGGCGTTTGAAAACGCGCGCCGGGTATTTCGTGGCGGCGTACTGACAGGCGGCGCACCTTTCACCAAGGATTCAGTTTATCTTGAAGGCGTGGTACGCGTGCACAACTTCTTGCGCATCGCAGTGCAGGAAACGCGCGTAGACTGCATTCGCCTGCTCTTCGCGGGCAAGCTCGACATTGAAGATATGCCCGCTATTACTGCATTAGCAGCACAGGGCTTGTGCGTTTTCCCACGCTTTCTGCCGCCGTGGGCAAAAGATTTAAGGTTCTTATTGTCGTATATCGCGTACTCGTCGTTCCTCAACCGCATGAACCTAGAGCGCGTCCGCGGCCACTACCAAGAAATGCTCTCCAACTGCGCCCCAACTTAAATCTTAAAGAATAAATTCTTCTGTTGCTTCAGCTCAATCAGCTCATAAAACGTCTGCATGTATCCGGTGCAGTACGATTTATACATAATGTAATTCCCGTCGGTGCTGGTCCACAAATGATAGGGTGGGTGAATATCGCTGCCCATGTACGCATCGTCATTATTTTTACCGATACGGAAGTGATGGGCATTAAACGTGCCCGCTTCCACGGTAATTTTTTCATCACCCATATATACCAGGAACATTCCATTGGGGCGTTTCAGCAACATCGGACCATCTGCGCCGCGATGGTGGAATGAACTCATCAAGTAAAACCCCGTGGTTTGCTCGCCTGGCCCTTTTGACAAATCATAGTTGCGGCAATGCATGGCATCAGCCTGAATCGGGTGTGACCCGAAGGTGCAGGGGCGTTTGTCATACTCCATGCGGTGTGAAATGCGCCCCTCACGCACGGTGTAGCCCTCACACTCGGCAGTGGTGTCGGTGAAACGATACCAGGCCGAACCGACGAATTGTTCATCGACTGTGAGTTGGTTGAAGGCTTCGGTTGGCCCCCAGTTTTTATCATACGACTGTATACAATCCCGCAATACGCGTGGGCTGTTTTCATCAATGGCGCACATGGCCCGCAATGTCCGCCGCCCATCGGTATGAACTGTGATGGTAAACGTTTCACCGCCACGCACTTTGTCCATGATCTCTTTTTTCTTCGAAGTGTAGCGAATGCGCCCGCTGATGGTGGTGTGTTCCATGGGTGTGGTTCCCTTTTACAAAACGGCCAGATGATACTCAGGCCATATTCTTCGTTTCATAAGCCTTTCCATAGCTTTGACCGAAGCTCAACCCAACGCATTAAAGCGCGTTTGCCCGCTGATCGAGAGAGGGTGGGGGGTGCGGACATTGCGGTTGGCCTGGGCATCAGTTAGGTTCCGCGCCCTCGATTCGAGCGTCGCCCTTTGCGGAGAGGTGCCAGAGTGGTCGATCGGGCCGGTCTCGAAAACCGGTGTGCCAGCAATGGTACCGTGGGTTCGAATCCCACCCTCTCCGCCACGCTTACGCCTAGCTTCAGTTAACGAGCAGCGCGAGTTTACATAAACTAGCGCCCCCTCGAGCTTTGGTACAGCCGAAGCGAGGGGGGCTGTTCGCACATATACCAACATGCCCCAGCCTACAACAACATAACCGTTCAAATCTGGCATCGGGGGGTGGACAACGGACAACCCCTAGGGGGGTTGTCCTGTCCGTCCACCCCCCCGCTTTCCATGGGTGGACA
>JANLSL010000009.1:0-3302 GCA_031362385.1 Alphaproteobacteria bacterium
GACGATGGCTTGTTTTTTGCCAATCATCACACGCAGGCCAATGTCACCACCCTCTGAGCGCTCGAGGTGCTCGAGTTTTCCAAGTCGTGATGTGACCGACACCGACATGCCGTCAGCAACAATAGCATCGGCTTGATCAGCTCCGGCCTTCTTGGCCTGCTTGATTAGGTCGGTGAGGATGGATAGGAGGTCTGTGGGGGGCATAAGATGGGTTCACTTTGAAGGCCGGAACAACTTCTGTATAGTATGGTCCTAACTCCCCCAAGAAGATGAGGCAACATAAGATGGAGTGGGTGTCCCTTCTGTCGCAACAACGTCTCAGGCGGCCCGAGGTCGGCGCGCAGGACGGACGCAATTCTTATCAACAAGACTTGGACCGAATTGTCTTCTCCGGTGCCTTCCGGCGATTGGCCAACAAGACCCAAGTCCACCCGCTGTCGCCCAACGACAACGTCCACACGAGGTTAACGCATAGTATCGAGGTTGCGTCTGTGGGTCGTTCTTTGGTGGCAAAAACGGGAAACGTAATCGCACGGCGCCTAAAAGATCCCGCCATCACATCAGATGATTTTGGCTACGTTGTTCAGGCCGCATGCTTGGCACATGACATCGGTAATCCGCCATTCGGACATTCGGGCGAAGATGCCATTCGTGCCTGGTTCAAGCGCGCCGAGCGGGACACCTTAAGCGAAGTAGGTCTGGCTGGAGCACAGCGCGACGATTTTGTCTGTTTTGAGGGCAACGCACAAGGTTTTCGAATCCTCACGCAGCTTGAGAACAATAAGTACAATGGTGGGCTTCAGCTCACTTATGCCGTGCTGGGCACCTTCTCCAAGTACACTCGCTCGTCTGTAGTGCCGCGAGATGAGTCGCATCCGGAAGGTAAAAAGGTCGGATTCTTCGATGCAGAACGCGCTTATTTCGCAGAGGTCGCGGAAGCAACAGGCCTGATACGCCGCCAGTCAGGCCAGAACTACTGGTGCCGCCATCCATTGGCGTTCCTCGTCGAAGCCGCCGACGACATCTGCTACGCAATTATCGATATTGAGGACGGCTATAGTCTCGGTTATCTCAGCTTCGCGGAAGCTCGTGACACGCTGTGGCCTATGGCAAAGGACGTAGTGAAATTAGCTCCAGACTTGGACGAGACGGAGACTATCGCCAAGCTGAGAGCTGTTGGCATTGGGCGGCTTGTAAATGAAGTTTCGAAAGCATTTGTAGACAACGAGCAAGCGATTCTTAGTGGAGACTTTGGGCACGACTTGATCGGGCTCACTGAGTTCAAGGGGCATATCGAGCACGCCAAAAAATTCGCAATGGAGAAGATTTATTGGTCTGACCGCAAGACCAAGCTGGAGATTGCGGGCGCCCAGGTGATTGAGGGCCTGCTCGATATGTTCGTTGAGGTAGTGACGGGCTTGCAGCGAGTTGATTTCGACGTAACAAAGCTGCGCGGTCGTCCTCAAAGTATGGCGCGGCTGATGGGCCGAAGTCTGGGGAATGCGAAAGACAGTTATACGGCACTTCTGTGTGTTACCGACTTCGTTTCGGGCATGACCGACCGCTATGCCGTCGAGATCTATCGAACGCTGAAAGGCATCACGACAAATGTTTGAGCTATTGCGCTAGGCAATTCGGGTATGGCCAACCTTGAGCCCGCTGACGAGTTCGCAAAGGCTCTGGGCTATCTCCTTTGGGCTTGGACAGACATACATGAACATTTAGCTATAATTTATAGCATCCTAAGAGAAGGGGGGTTATCTGAGAATTCTTTCAGCGAATGGCATAAACTTAAAACTGACTATGGTCGGCGTCGGGAACTACGAGAAGTGGCGTCCAAGAGACTCAGGCACAATGAGTCCTTGCTAAGTGAGGTTTCCTGGCTGTTGGGAAAAATTGACGCCTTAAGCAAAAATAGAAACGATGTGGTGCATGGCTCATTTGGAATTTTGTTCGGGGATGACACTGAGGTGGTCATACCAAGTGAAATCTATGGGAATTTGAACGCACAGAAATTGGCAGAAAGATTCGCTGATGGCGGGCTCGTGGAACAGTTAATTAAGGATCGCGAGGCGATTGAACAGCTGACCGAATTTTCGGGGGATCTATATCAGTGCATTCTGGACCAAGAACAGCGACCGCTCCCGCATCGGCCATTTTAAAATAGCTATTTCCAAATCTTTGTGCCGCTTCCTGGCAAGCCGTAGCTGGTCCACTTTTCGCTCACCAGCTTGACGATGTCATCACTCATGCTGATCTCGCGGCCCCATTCGCGGGTTGTTTCAGGGTACATTTTTGTCGTCGCATCAAGGCCGATTTTGCCACCCAAGCCTGGTGCCGGGCTGGCAAAGTCCAAGTAATCAATCGGGGTATTTTCGATAACCGTAATATCTCGCGCCGGGTCCATGCGCGTGGATACTGCCCACATCACATCTTTCCAGTCGCGCGCGTTGATGTCGGCGTCCACGACAATGACAAATTTTGTGTATACAAACTGGCGCAAGAAACTCCACACCCCCATCATGATGCGCTTGGCATGGCCCGGATATGCTTTCTTCATGCTCACAACCGCAATCCGATAACTGCACCCTTCCGGCGGCAACCAAAAGTCGACGATTTCAGGGAACTGTTGTTGCAACAACGGAATAAAAACTTCGTTCAGCGCCTCGCCTAAAATGCTGGGTTCATCGGGTGGGCGACCGGTATAGGTGGAGAGGTAAATCGGGTTCTTGCGCATGGTGATGGCTGAAATGCGAAACACCGGAAACTTCTCGACTGAATTATAGTAACCCGTGTGATCGCCGTACGGGCCTTCATCAGCGTATTCATCCAACATGACATGGCCTTCCAGCACGATCTCGGCTTCGGCTGGAACTTTCAACGGCACGGTCTTGCAGTCCACCAATTCAACTTTGGCGCCACGCAGCAATCCGGCGAATTGATATTCCGACAATGTATCTGGCACTGGCGTTACGGCCGCCAGAATGGTTCCAGGGTCAGCGCCGATCACACATGCGGCGGGAAGGGGTTCGCGTTTGGACTCTTTCCAGCGATCAAAATGCCCCGCACCACCGCGATGCTTTAACCAACGCATTATGGTCGTATCGCGGTTCAGCACCTGCATGCGGTAAATGCCAAGGTTATAGCCGTCGCGCTTATCACCGCCTGGTCCTTGCGTGACAACCAGCGGCCAGGTGATCAGCGGTGCGGGCTCGCCGGGCCAGCAGCCTTGAATGGGCAGCTTGGCCAAATCAATGTCACGACCCGTCAGCACAACTTCTTGGCACGGTGCCGATGAAACT
>JANLSL010000322.1:0-2103 GCA_031362385.1 Alphaproteobacteria bacterium
TTGACTCTGCCTTAAAGCATTTGTCACGTGTCATTGAGTTAAGTCCGAAATCTGCTGATGCCCATTTTAATATCGCATGTGTTTTGCAACGCGCGCGAAACCATGGGCTTGCTGAAAAACATTACTTAGAGGCGCTGAGACTCAATCCTGGTCGAGCTGCGTTTCACAATAATCTTGGGGCGCTCTATCAAGAGCAAAAGAATTTTGAATTAGCCCAAAAATGCTTTGAGCGCGCGCTGAGCCTAGATCCCGCGCATGAAAACTCAGTTTCTAATCTCTATTCAGTTTACCGGATTCTGGGTGCAACACGCGAGCTTGAGAAGCTGACTCAAACCGCGACGCAGCGCTGGCCGACGCACGCGCTGCATTATATTGCACGTGCAGAAGCTTTATTTTTCCTTGGTCGATTCCAAGAGGGCTGGGAATTGTATCCTTGGCGTTTCAAGTCGGTGGATAAGCCAGCAATTGCGCGCACGCAGCCTGGTCTTGCTGAATGGTCTGGTGAAAACCTCATCGACAAGTCTGTTTTACTCTGGACGGAGCAGGGGCCCGGCGACGAGTTGATGTTCGCCACAGCTTTGCCGGATATAAAGCGTAACATCAAACAGCTTATCGTACTTTGTTCAAAGCGTATGCAGCCTATCTTTCAGCGCACATACCCTGACATTATTTTTTATGGCGATTGTGTGCCTGCGGATGTTTTGAAAACGGTGGATCTCCAGGCCCCACTTGCCGCGCTCGCCGCAAATTTTAGGCCTAACGTCGAATCGTTTCCGAAACAAACTCAAAAGATTGCGGCTGACCAAAACAAAGTAAGCGCACTTCGAGAGCGCTATCGCAACGGGTCGAAAGATACATTGGTCGGAATCGCTTGGCGCAGTACTGGTGTAGAGTACGCATCGGCGAAGACAGTAAATTTAGGGGCATGGGGCGCGTTATTCTCAGTTCCCGGCGTTCGTTTCGTGAACTTACAATACGGCGATTGCGCGCGCGAACTGAGCGCGGTGAGGTCAGATTTTGGAATCGATATCATTCAAGATCAGTCGATCGATTCACTATCTGATCTTGACTCATATGCAGCCCAAATTGCTGCTATGGATTTTGTCGTGAGCTCAAGCAATACAGCGGCGCACTTTGCTGGTGCGCTTGGTGTAAACTCGTTTGTTATGGTTCCCGCTACACCTGGGTACGGGCTGCGGTGGTACTGGGGCGAGCGTGATGGTTGCTCTCTTTGGTATCCATCACTTAAGGTAATTCGACAAGCAAAGTCCGAAAACTGGATGGATGTTATTCGCGCGGTAACGCTTGAGGTTGCCAGGCAAGTCCATGCGCGTGGCGTGAGTGTCGCAATCCCCAACTTTCTGAATCTGCTGGCTTCATCATATTGGGCGAACGGATTACGCGAAGACGCTGCTGAAGTGATGATGATGCTATCGTCCTTTCAGGGCCATGAGGTCGGTGCTTTTTTTGAGCTTGGCCGTTACGCCAAAGAAGATAGCCAACTTGACCGCGCCATCTCATTTTTCGATAAAGCGCTTGAGCACGAACCTAGATCTCACGCAGCTTTAAACATGAAGGGCGTAGTCCTGGCAGCGCAAGGCCAATTGTCGGCTGCAGAATCATGTTATCGATTAGCCCTTGAAGCTGCGCCAGATTCTTTCGAGGTCTACAACAACCTCGGAACCGCGATCCGCCGCCTTGGGCGGGGCATTGAAGCAAACACGCTCTATGAAAGGGCCAACGAACTTAAGCCCTTTCATCCAAACATTTTGTTAAATCTTGCGACAAATCTTAATGAAATTGGGCAGTCGCGAGAAGCTATCAGACATTTTGATCAGCTGATCCAGTTACAACCCGATTACGCTGAGGCCCATCATAGCCGAGGTTTTGCTTTGCTAGGTTCTGGGGAATTTGTTGAAGGCTGGCGTGAGTTGAAGTGGCGTCACTTGGTTAAGTCAAACAATGAACGCCCGCCAGAAGATCGCCCGCCGGTATGGGCTGGCCAAGACATCAGCGGCAAATCTGTGTTGGTCTGGACTGAGCAGGGGCTGGGTGATGAGATTCTAGCTGCGTCCATTTTGCCCGATGTCGTGGCTGCAGCAA
>JANLSL010000114.1:0-7778 GCA_031362385.1 Alphaproteobacteria bacterium
CGCTGCTCGATCTGCTCAGCAGTGAAGGCCTGGATGCTGAGCGGCGCTTCCTGGATGGACTCGACGCGCTTGCGTGCCGTGACCACGATTTCTTCAAGCACGCCAGCTTGTTGCGCTTGCGCTATAGGCACAAGTGACAGCAGGCTAACCGAGGCGTAAAGAGCTAGATTGAAATTACGCATTTGTATCCCCTTATGTTTGTTGTCGTCTTGTGTAGTCAGAAAGCGCTCGCTCTGATGTGCGCGCGCTCTACGCGAGTATTGTTGATCTGTTCAGTGGCGGTTTTCTGCAATCACTTGGCTCCGACTCTGGATGCTCAACAGTTTACATTCTCTCGCGACTTTGGTTGCGGAACAGACCTTTAATGGTTGAAATCAAACTACAACGATCACGTGATTAAGTTATTGTGCAACCATTTCAATGCCCTGATAGAGTGTAATTCAAAATTATTACAGTAAGTATGCGAACTACATCGGAGGACATGCAGGCAATGCATACCTAGCGCCGCAAACATAAGTTTGTTGCATCGGCGCTCCCTCAGCCTGTCGATCAAATCGAATAAAGAACCTGAACTGAATTCGTGTGTTGCCCCTTCCATTTACCTAACCCGGCTTGAAAGGGATATGGGTCGCGGCGCGTTTCGATCAGCAATGCTCTCAATGCTAGGCTTGGCAGTGGGTGGCACGCTAATTTTAGTGTCCCTGCTTTACTTCATTTCACCCACAACCTAATACAAAGTCCAAGAACTAAGGCATCAAATAAATCGGGCCTTGATCGCGATCAGGCTGCAGTAACCCAGGACTTTTACCCTTGAGTGCGCACACCGAAAACCCAGTCCTGCTGCGCGAGCAATACCGCTCGCTGACGCGCCTGCTGCCCATTCTTTATGCGTTCGTGATTTTCGCGACACTGACCATTGCCTACGCGATGACAGGCTCAGCCCCGCAATATGTGACGACGCTCCTGCCATTACCGCTGTTGTGCATTTGTGTAGTTCGACTGTGGTATTGGATCAACGCTCGCAAAACAGTTGATACGATAGACCTTCACAAGATTAATCGCGACATCAAGACCACCCATTTGCTTGGCCCCGTGATGGCCTTCTTTTTCACAATGATCGGCATCATCCTGATGCAGTATCGTGACTCGCCTTTTGATGTTTTGGCCGCAGTTACAATTTGGATTGCAGTCCTCGTCAGTGCGTTTTGCGTTTCTGTGTTGCCGCGCGTTTCCATGATGATTGTTCTTGCATCGACGGTGCCATTGGTTTTTTCGTTTGTGCTCAGCGAAAGCACTGTGCTGTCACTTTTTGCGGTGCAGTTTATCGTGATTGGCATCGTGGTCATTTTTATGATGCGCCAGTATTCTGATAGCTTTGTGCAAATCATTCAGGCGCGCGAGGCAATGTCGCAGCAGTTAGCCCTTAGCGAACAGGGCCAACTTGAAATGCACCACGCCAAGTCAGCGGCTGAAGTCGCCAACGAGGCGAAAAGTCGGTTTCTGGCGCACATGAGTCACGAGTTTCGCACACCGCTGAATGCGATTATCGGGTTTTCAGAAGTAATCTCAAGCAAGGTTTTGGGCGACGGCGTAGCGCCTGCCTATGTTTCGTACGCCAACCATATTCATAAGTCTGGCCTTCATTTACTCAAAATCGTGAACGACATTCTTGATGTGGCAAAAGTAGAAGCGGGCAGCCAAGACCTTCACATATCCCCCATAAATGTACTGTCACTCATTCAAACGGCTGCGGATTTCGTTGAACATCTGGCCCTTGAGCGCGGCATTCGCGTTGCGATAAATGTCCCGCCTAATTTTGAGCACATCATGTCGGATGAACGCTACTTGCGCCAAGTTCTGATCAACATCCTCAGCAACGCCGTGAAGTTTTCGTCTCCGGGTCAAGTGGTAACGATCGATGCCAAAGGTCATGACGGTGGGGCGGATATTTCTGTACACGACAACGGCCCAGGCATTGAAGCCTCGATCATCGCACGGATCGGTGAGCCATTTCTTCAAACCAGCCCGCGCGTTGCCAATTCTGGCCAAGGTGTCGGGCTCGGACTCTCGATTTGCAAAAAATACATGAGCTTGTTGGGTGGCGAGCTTGTGATCAGCAGTGCCGTGAATAGTGGCACCACCGCATTCCTGCGCTTCCCAAGATCATTGCTGGCACCGGCGGCACATTAATCTTTATTGCCAGACCGCCCCGTACTAACCTTATCGCTTCAGTTCTTGTAAAACAGACCGGGTGATTTATGGAACGGCGTTCATTCATAACCACATCGTTGGCGGCTTCTGTTGCGCCATCAGCCCTGCTGGCCAAAGACCGCGCGCTGGTTAAAACCACCTGGGACTTGATTGTCATTGGTGCTGGCACAGCGGGTATTCCTGCGGCCATCTTCGCCTCCTATCGTGGGGCCAAGGTGCTGATGATTGACGCCGCCACCGTTGTCGGCGGTACGTTGCACTTAGCCGGTGGTGAAATCAGCGGGGCGGGGACGCGCGCACAAGCGGCCAAGGGCATTAAAGATAGCGCTGATATTCATTTCGACGACGTGATGCGCCTTAGTCACAACAATGCCGATCCTATCGTGACACGCCTGACTGTGGACCACGCCGGAGCGATGCTCAATTGGCTGCTCGATAACGGCTTGGTGCCCTTGGCGGAGCACCCGGTCACGGGAGAGAATGCTTTTGGGCCAGGCTATTCGGTCGCGCGCTATTTGTGGGGCAAAAATAATGGCCGGGATATTTTGGCCGTGATGGAACAACAACTCGCACCAGAAATTAGAAGCGGGCGCGTGACCACCCTATTGGATACAAAAGTCACCGCACTTTTGACATCAGATCAAGGCACGGTAAACGGCGTGCGCACCACCACCAACGGCGTTGAAAACACCTACCGTGGCCGCCATGTAATTCTGACGACGGGCGGGTACGCCATGAACCCGGAATTGTTTCAGCAGCTCATCGGCCAGCCCAACTATGTGGCGGGCTCATACCCCACCGCGCGCGGCGATGGCCTGGGGCTGGCAACATCTGTGGGTGCTGCATTGCGCGGGCGCGAACTGCACCGGCCTGGAACTGGATCAGTTCTCACCGCCGATCAATACCCCGCTAAAGTATATGCGCGCTTCGATACGTTGCCCAGCATTCGCGCACCGTGGGAAATTTGGGTCAACACAGCGGGCCAACGCTTCATCGCCGAAGACAAATCAGATTCCTATAAACTTGCAAATCTGTTGAACGAGCAGCCCAAGTTTAAATACGCCATTGTTTTTGATGAAGCGATCTTGGCTGCATCACCCGTTGGTATTCCTGGCTGGACCAAAGACAAAATGCGCGAGCATTTCGGCGCACACCCCATGTTTCATCGCGCCGATACACTTGATGAGCTTGCGGCCAAAGCTGGCATTGATGCCAAGGGCCTGAAAGATACGGTGACTGCCTACAACGCTGGCGTCGGGGCGAAGTCTGACAGCATGGGCCGCCAACACCTGCCGCTTCCCATTGCCAAAGCCCCCTACTACGCCATCATTCATTTGGGTCATTCAGCCACATCATCGGTTGGTATGGTGGTTGATCAACAGCTTCGTGCCTTGCGCGCGAACGGCGAGCCTATCAAAGGGCTTTATGCGGCTGGCGAAGTGTTAGGCAGTGGTGCCACCTTAGGAAATGCATTCGTGCCCGGCATGATGATCACACCGGCCATGACCCTCGGGCGCTTGCTGGGTGATACACTTCCGCTCAGAGTGTTTTAGGGCGAAGTGGACTCCGGTTCGCCCGCTCAAAACGCGACAAAACAAGAATCTAGAGCGCGAAAATGATTCGATCAAAAGCTATCGCGCTCTAAGGGCGTAAACGCTTATCCAAGCACCGCAACTAACGGTCGAATGTTTCGACTACTAAATTCTACTGATGTGAATTGGTATGGAGTAAAATCTAGTTACTTCCTTGCATTGAGTTCGCTCTGTGGAGCACCCTCAAGTTGTCGTTTGTGATTGCGCGTGGCACCTGCTTCCCTTGTCATGCGCAAAGTCTGGAGACAAAAAGTCTTGGGACAAAAAGTCTGGGGGACAAAATGACAAGGCATTCAATTCGTGTGAATGGTTTTTTGTTTGCGAGCCTTGTGGTTGCATCGATCACGACGGCTGCGGCAAAAGACTCAAACCCGGAGGCAGTGTGCAAAAGCGCATTGCTGAGTTACCAACAGCAATACATTTGCAAGCAAGAGCTTGAAAAAGCCAAAACCTCGCCTGATCAAAAGCAAGTCGTTCAGAAATTCACAAAGATTGTGAAAGAAGAAGAACTGGCGTTGGAAAAAGCCCGCAAGAAATAACTGCGACGCGACGCGACGCAACGCAACGCAACGCAACGCAGATAATTCTAGATTCCGGGATTTTTCAAAAAACCTGGCGCGCGCGCTTCAACCCAGTCACGCAATTCTTTTGGGCCATCTTCCACACTGCGCAATTTCTGGCCGCGCGTTTGCCACGACAACGAACCCCCGCGCGCGGCGTCGATGCCCTCCATCTTCATCCAGGCGGGCCATGAGCCCAAACTTTGGTAGTTCAGGTAACAGGGCACAAACGTGGCCCCATCATTTTCAACGTCGGCAATTTTTGCTGTAAATGTTGACAGTGATGATGAGGTGCTGACTGCGCCGGCGCGCGCGGCATCGGGCTTGCTTTTGGATACGAAGTTCTCAGTCAACCATACAGTATCGCCATTAAGCGTGAGCCCAGCGATACTGCCCGAAAACTCGCTCACCATTGCACCTTCACGCGCAGCCATGGTGGCATCCGCGGCAATGTTTTGCTTTTGCAGAGACTTGATATGTGGTGGAACTGACTTCTCGCCCGAGAACGGGTTGGTCCAGGTCTCGAGCGGCTGGCCCGTCACCGGGTCGGCGTACCAGCCCCGGCCTGTGAGGGCCTGTTCGATGCTGCCATCAGCCTTTACAACCGCGCGGTTAAAGGTGAGGCCCTGGACCAGGAACATCGGCCGGGAGATATCGTTCGCCGGTTTGCCCCAAACCGTTCCGGTGTACCACCATAACGCCAGGCCACCGTTGGCAGCACCGCGCATACGGGCATAGGTGCGCAGCAGGTTTGCTTGATCTGCAACACGCAGCGCAAAGGCAGCGTTGGCATTTAACGTGCCAATAGATAAAGCAGCAGTGGCGCTTAAAAAATCTCTACGGTTCATGGTGGGTTCCTCCCCACCATGAACTTAGCGCAGCAGGCGCACGGCGGCTACTATTCCGCGCGGTCGACCGCAAGCTTGATCGCAGTCAAGATTAACTGCTCATAAGTTAAAGTGGCTTGAGAACCACATCCCAGATGCTTACTTTAGAGGACCTGTTTCATGATCTGGGGATTTTCTATGACACGCCTGTCGCGCCGTTCATTTGGCACCCTGACTGTAAGTGCAGCAGCCCTCGCCGCAGCGCCCATCCACGCTGCAACGCCAACAGGCTTGCGGCCCCTCGGAAAAAGCGGGCTCAAAGTTTCGCCCGTGGGGATTGGCTGCAACAACTTCGGTCAGGCTTTAGATGCTGCCGGAACCAAGCGTGTGGTTGATGCCGCACTTGATGCGGGTGCCACGTTCTTTGATACCGCCGATGCCTATGCGCGCGGCAGGTCCGAAGAGTTCTTGGGTCAGGCCTTAGGGGCGCGGCGCAAAGACGCGGTGATTGCAACCAAGTTTGGCAGCCCAATGGGCAGCGGAAAATTCCCCGAGGGTGGTGCCGCGCGGGCAGCCATTATGTATGCCGCAGAAGAATCACTCAAACGATTGGGGACAGACTACATCGATCTGTATCAAATCCATCGCCCAGACCCCAAAACACCACTGGAAGAAACCTTGCGCGCCATGGACGACTTGGTGCGCCAAGGTAAAGTGCGTTTCATTGGACATTCCAATTTTGACGGCGCGATGACCAGTGATGCTGCAAAAATTTCTGCAACACATAAGCTCACATCTTTTATCTCTGCACAAAATCACTACAGCTTGCTCACCCGTGGTATCGAGAAAGATTTAGTGCAAGCGTGTGAAGCCAACGGACTTGGCATTCTGCCCTACTTCCCTCTGGAAAGCGGCATGCTGACAGGCAAGTACAAACGCGGCGAAAAACCTGCCGAAGGCACACGCATGGCAACCTGGGGTTCGCGTGGGCCCGCCGTCACAGCACGCTTCATGAGCGACGCGGCATTCTCAAAAGTGGAAAAGCTGCAAGCCTTGGCCGACAAATCTGGCACGACTGTTCTGCATATGGCGTTTGGCTGGCTCTTGAACAAATCCTACATCGGCAGCGTCATCGCCGGAGCCACCAAGCCAGAACAAGTTTTATCCAATGTGAAAGCCGCCAGCTGGCGCCCCTCAGCCGAGGTGGACACGGAAATAGACCGAATTACGCAGGCGTAGGCGACGAACCCCGGCATTGACGAATTATGTAAAATTATACATAATTGCGAATGCGCAGAATTATCTGGGTTGGTGGGGCTCACGCAGACTTGGCCGCGTTTCCAACCGAAGTGCGTCATGCGTTCGGTTACGATCTCTGGCAAGCTCAGCTTGGTGAAACGCCGGACGGCGCAGTTGCCTTGCCGCAGTTTGATTCGGGCGTGTTTGAACTCAAAGATAGTTTTGCGGGCGACGCTTATCGCAGCGTCTACATCGTGAAATTGAAGAAAGCAGTATACGTCCTTCACGCTTTTAAAAAGAAATCTAAATCTGGCAAGGCGATTCCTCGGGAAGACGCGAACCTTATCCGCCTGCGATTAATCAGAGCGCGGGCCATCGACGCGGAGCAAGAATGAGATGACCAAGAAAATTGGCTTTTATGTCAGCAGCGGTAATGTTTTTCGCGACATCGGCTTTTCTGATACCGAAGCCGAAGAGGCTGTTGCCAAAGCCCACCTGATTCATGCCATCAGCAAAACAGTGGTACGGCGCAAGCTGACTCAAACCGAGGCCGCAAAACTTTGCCAGACCGATCAGCCCACCCTGTCGCGCGTGTTACGTGGGCGCATGGACAGCATTACGATCGACAAGCTGACGGCATGGCTGACCGCGCTGGGGCATAACGTTGAAATCCGCATCAGTACCCCGCGCCGGGTTAAGGCAGGGCATTTATTAGTGCGAGCGGCCTGACCCCTCCTGGCCATAGTGCCCTGGAATCGTGCTAAACTGCTTCTATGGCTGAGACCGTCCCTTACACCCCGCCCGCGCCCAGCGCTGCGCCGCCTCAAAAGCGGCACGAGGCGTTGGTTGCTTATAGTGTTTCCACATTAGTCGTGGTGGCAGCACTTGCTGCGGGTATCGCCATCAAAGAATGGCTAGCCGCATCAAACATGATGCTGGTGTTCCTGCCGTCGGTGTTGATTAGCGCAGCACTGTATGGCTTTCGCCCTGGCCTCTGGGCCAGCTTGCTCAGCGCTGTGGCGGGCAGCTTCTTCTTGTCACCACCGGGCGATCCGTTCGATGTGTCAGACCCCAGCAACTTCTGGGCGATTATGATTTTCACTCTGGTCGCAGCTTTCGCCAGTGCCATGGCCGAGCAAAGCCGCTTCCAAGCCGCCACCGCCCAAGCCAATGCGCGCATCACCGACCAAATGTACGCCTTTAGTCAAAAGCTTGCCGGCATCGCCAACGTTGATGAACTGATTATGGCGGCATTGACGCAAGTGCATTCGATGTTGCAAGTCGACGCGCTGATTTTGATTCCGGGCCAGAACAACGAACTGGGCATCCGCGTTGCCCTTCCCCCCCTG
>JANLSL010000128.1:0-1868 GCA_031362385.1 Alphaproteobacteria bacterium
CAGTGGTGGCATGCCGTTCAATGTCAACTTAGTCTCGTCGTACGTTTATACGAGCTGGGCGAATTTTGACATCGACCAGCACATCTGCGCCAAGTGCGGCCGCGATATCGCCCATCGTTGGCAGTGCGGGAATGCGCCACACCTGCTGGCAGGCCAGTAGCGTTGCTGCCGCATCGCTTGATCCGCCGCCGATGCCCGACGCGATCGGCAAGTTTTTTGTCAAACTTATGTGAACGTCAGGGCTGCGATTATTCACGCGGGCCAGAAATTGCGCTGCTGCCGCGGCTGAGTTTTGATCTGCGCGATCAAGGCCCTTTCCATAAGGGCCTGCGATATCCAGCCGAAATTCACTGGCTTCCGCGATTGTGATTTCGTCCCCGATGTTGGCAAAGGCGACCAGAGATTCCAAAAGGTGATAGCCATCTGGCCGCCGACCAGTCACATGCAGGAACAGGTTTATTTTTGCCGGGGCAAAGAGTGTGATCGACGCCATGGCCGCATCACTTTCCAGGACGTGCTTTAGTTACGGGCCAATCCTTGTGCGAGCTTTGCTTGGATGGTGGTCTTTTGTTTATCGTCTGGCTTGAGGGTGAGCGCGCGACGCCATTGAAACCGCGCCTCGTTTTTGCGCCCGACTTTCGAATAGGCGTCACCCAAATGATCGTTCAGTGTGGGGTCGGCGGGTTCAAGCTGAACAGCTTTCTCAAGATAAGTAACGGCGATTTCATATTCGCCAGCCAAATACATCGCCCAGCCCAGGCTATCTGTAATAAATCCGTTATCTGGGCTTTTGCTGTAGGCCAACTCAATCAAGCGGCGGCCTTCTTTCAAATTCTCGCCGCGATCAATCCACGAGTAGCCAAGATAATTCAGGACATCAGGTTGGTCGGGGTTTAATTCTAGTGCACGTTTAAAATCAGACTCGGCGCGCGGCCATTGCTTGGTGCGTTCAAGTGCGATGCCACGGCCATAATACAACGACCAATTCTCTGCAGTTTCTTTCTTTGCTAGCTGTTCGGACTTGTCATAGGCGGCGATCGCTTCAGTAAATTTCTGATCGCGGCGCAATAAATTCCCCACCGCCATCTGAATTTCGGCCATGGCTGGATATTCACGCGAGATGGCCTGCAAGCGCGCCAGGGCGTCACCGCTTTGATTCATGGCCGAAAGGTTATCAACCATTTGCATCTGCGACGCCAAGTACGTTGGATCGGTTTTACGAACGGCGCTGAGAACGGTGTTTGAATCATCAAATCGTTGGCGCGTTGCGATGGTCGACCCCAAGATCCAACGCCCCATGGGCAAGTCCGGCTGCAAGTAAATTGCCATTTGGCCAAAGGCGGTGGCGACATCGCCTATGCCATTATTGTTGTTTTGAGTCAGCAGTTGTGAGATCGCAAAATAGGCTTCAGCCATGCCGTCTGTCGGCGTCAATTTTTTGCTATTGCGTGTGCCATCAGCAAATGAGTCGATGATGCCATAAAAGTTGGCATTGTTGCCGCGCGCTTGTGCAAACTTTGATACCAACTCCTTGGCGTCCGCAGACTTACCAAGGCGATGATATCCCGAGGTCACAATGCGCAAGACCGAGAGGGGCTGGCGCTCAATGCGTGATGCAAGCTGGTCATAGTGAACCAAAGCCTCCTGCGGCCGGCCAAGCGTTTCGTTCAACAGCCCACTCATGATGTGAAACAGCTCACCGAGCTCTTTGGCTGACTGCAATGACGCCAGTTCAGCAACCGCCGCATCTGGGTTATTGCGCGCTGCCAGTGCCCAGGCCCGAATCATCGGCATGGCAAAGCCGAGGTAGCTTTCAGCCTTGATGCGATCGATGTAGGGCCAGGCTTGGTCGAATTCTTTTTTTGCGA
>JANLSL010000134.1:0-5071 GCA_031362385.1 Alphaproteobacteria bacterium
GCCATGTTTGCCGCCGGGTATTTTACCAAGTCATATTTTCCAGGCGTTTACTTTCCCCCCATGGCCGGGGCGGTGGTTGTTCCTGAAAACCGCTTTGGGCGGATCACAGTTATTGTTGAAGGCACTCGGTACGCGCACCACCACCATCACCAACAACATGATGACGATGATGACCCCGAAGTGCGCAGGCTGCGGCTGCTTTTCCATAAAGATGATGCCGAAAATGATGATGACGATGCTGTTGTACTTTTGATGTGAAAAGGAAACACCCTTGAGCGACATTGACCCCACCGAGAATGCCCACTCCGACTATGAACGCGCAGCCCGTGCGGCTGAGGCCATCAACAATATCATTTTACGCGAAGCTTTTGGGTTGCTGAAAGACGGCTACATTGCGGGCATTCGCACCTGCGACCCCAAAGACGATGCAGGCCGCTATCGCTTCACGGTGGCTTTAAATGCGGTTGACGCAGTGGAACGCCACCTCAAAGCGGTGGTCAATACCGGGCTGCTGTCGGCGGCCCAAACCAGTGAGCTTTCAACCCCACCCCGGCGGTGGGTGCCGAGGTTTTAGCGAGCGCCAGACATACACACCTCGTCATCCTCGGGCCGCGGCTTCGCAGGCCCGGGGATCCATCGTTCCATGAGCTTTGACGTTGGTTGATGAATGGATTGCCCGGATAAACCGGGCAATGACAGTTGAGTTAGTTTCTTCTGCACTTGCCCCACCCACACCTCGTCATCCTCGGGCCGCGGTTTCGCGGACCCGGGGATCCATCGCTCCATGGGCTTTGACGTTGGTTGATGAATGGATTGCCCGAATGAATCGGGCAATGACAGTAGAGTTAGTTTCTTCTGCTGTTGTCCAACACACACCTCGTCATCCCAGGATGACAGTGGAGTTTATTTCTTCTGCTCTTGCCCCATCCACACCTCGTCATTCCATAAGGATTTCAAAATGTCGGACACCACCACACCCGGCACCGCAAACAGCGGTGCTGGAAGTGCTCTGTCGTTGCCCCAGGCTGTACAAATGATGGCCGAGCGGCGCGCGGCACGCGCATCATCCGCGCCTGAGAACGCCACCGAAACGCCCGAGCCAGCATCAGCAGTGTTTCAGCCCCCCGATCAAACCAGTGATCAAACCAGCGATCAGCCTGCCGAACCAGCGCCCGAGCCTGCACCCAACGCTGAACTGCCACCATCATCACCTGAAGCCTTACCCGATGATGCCGGGGATGAAACCGCCACCATCAGTGTTGATGGTGTGCAACTCACCACCGCTGAAATTCGCCGTGGCTATATGCGCCAAGCTGATTACAGCCGCAAAACCCAATCGCTGTCACACGCCACACGCCAGGTCGATGCTGAGCGCGCCGTCAAACTCACCCGGCTCGATCAACTGGCCGATGCTTTGGAAGCCGTGCAAGCGCCCGAGCCCGATTGGGTGGCGGTCGCGCGTGCCAATCCGCACGGCTGGGTGCAACAAAAAACGCAGTGGGATAATCATCGCACTGCGGTCGAGAACGCCCGTCGCATGTCGGCGGCCGTGCGTGCAGATACAATCTCACGCGATAAACGCCTGATGGCGATGGACCTGGCCCGCTCGTATAACCACAGCTGGCAAGACCCCCGCGCCATGGAGCGTGACTTCCGTTCCATTGCGCACTACGCAGCTGCGCAAGGCTATACGGCTGATGAAATCGACTCTGTCTCCCAGGCCCGCCACCTTGTCACGTTGGACAAGGCACGGCGCTGGGATGAATTGCAGAGTTCACGGCCGGAAATTGCCAAGCGGCTTGCGACCAAGCCACAGGTGCAGCGCCCCGGCGCTAAACCCAGTGTGGCGGCCCACCAGCGCAGCATGTCTGCCGCGTGGGAGAAATTCCTAAAAAACCCGACCGTCGAAAACGGCGCTTCGTATCAGCGTGTCAAACGCGAAGCGAGTGCCCAACGCCGGTCATTCGAGTAACTCTTTCACACTTCAAAAGGACAAACACCCATGGCTATTTATACTAATGCTCAAAGCACCTACGCCCAAGTTGGCATCCGTGAAGACTTGGCCGAGATGGTGTATCGCATCGACCCTGAAGAAACCCCGCTGCAGTCTAACATTGCCACCAAGGGCCGCGCCAAAAACACCCTGGTGGAATGGCAAACCCAAGCGCTCGCCCCACCTGCCGCCAACTACCAACTGGAAGGCGATGTCACCAACGCCGGTTCTGCCACCGCCCGTGTGCGCATGAACAACCGCTGCGCCATCTCGAAGAAGGTGTATGCGGCAACCGGCACATCGCAATTCGTGGAATTGGCTGGTGTTGAAAGCGAACTGGACGAGCAACGCTTGCTGAAAGGTGTTGAGCTGAAGCGCGACATGGAAGTAACCCTGCTGGCCAACACCGGGTACGATGCTGGCTCAACCGTTTCAGCGCGCAAATGCGCTGGCTTGCCCGCCTATGTGACCAACTCTGATACCACGGGCATGGGCAACTTTACCGCGTCGAGCGGGACAGGTTCGCTGGCATGGAACTTAGCCGGGGCCACCAACCGTGCGCTCAGCCTTTCCATTCTCAACGGTGCGATGAAAACCGCCTACGTTGCGGGCGGCAAACCGAAAATGTTGATGCTCTCGCCCGACCAGAAGGTCAACTTCTCGCAGTTGGCGTTGGCGTCGAATTTGTCAGGAGGTGTGCAGATTCGCTATAACTTGAACCAGGTACGCCCCGCTGCATTAATTGGAGCGGTTGAAACCTGGCAATCAGACTTCGGAGCCCTTGATGTTGTGGTTAACGTGCAGCAAGCCAGTGACCCGACGTTCTTGAACAAAACCGCATTCCTGGTTGATCCGCGCTTTGTGGATGTGGCGTTCTTGCGGCCGTTTCAGGTCGAAAGCCTGGCTAAAACCGGCGATGCCGACGCCGAACACGTGATTGCAGAATACACGCTGCGGGTGGGCGCACCCAAGGCCCACGCGGTTCTGCCGATGTTGAGTTAGCGCTAAGCTGACTTAGCAGCACTCTCGAGAAACAAAAGGTGGATTCCCGCGTGCGCGGGAATGACGACTGATGTTTTGTGCAACGCTCGCGCCACACACTTAAGCTCGTCATCCCGGAGACTTCATCCGGGATCCATCTTTTTTGTTTTTATTGCCATTCAAGGACTCATCTCATGCCTGCAACACGCAATGCATATACTTTCAAAGAAAGCCTGACGATGATGGCTGCTAAAGCTGTGGGCATCGACCCATATTTGGCAGCTGAGGCTGGTGAAAACGCGCGCGCAGCCATCAATGCCATTCGCAACGCTACCAAAACCAAGCAGCCCAAAGACCGCGCCGGATACATCCGCGAGGCGCAGTCTGAACTGCGCACCATTAGTGCGGCGAAACACCCTAAGCTCGTCAACGCGCTGCAAGCCAAGTTGCTGGCGTTACAGGGCAGGGGTGGGGATACCGCTGTGGCCCACGTGGAACCCGGCGAGATGGTGATTCCCCGCGCGATGCTGACACCTGAAGTCATGCGAATGATCGCACATGAGGCGCAGCGTCGGGGCATCGACCCGCGCAAGCTCATGGTGGGCAATGAGCACAACTCCATCAACCCCGCGACGGGAACGGAGGAGTTTGGCTGGTTTGACTGGTTGTCAGGTGGCAAAAAAGACGAACTCGATATGTCAGGCGTCGGGCCGGTGTCGGTCACACGGCGCGATGAAAAAATCCCCACACCTTGGGACAGGGCAAGTTTAGGCCTTCCGTCAATTGGAGGATCGAGCCTTGATGTCGAAACAATACCTGTCACTGGGAAATATAAAACAGTCTTTGGCACGCCGTTTGATGTAAATCCAACGGGCGGAAGCGAACGCAATGATGAGGAAGGTCAAGGATGGCCGGGCGCCCCCCGAGGAAAAGACAGGCAACATGTTGGACTTGATATAACTGCCAGTGAGGATCAAGCTGTCGTTTCTCCTATTGAGGGGATCGTTAAAAGCAAACGGCCCGCCTATAAAGCGGAAGCAATTGCAAAAGACCCGCGCTTGGAACAGTATCGTGCGGTTGAGATTGAAGGAACAGGCCCCTACAAGGGGCAGACCCGCATTCTCCGTTATGTCGATGGTTCGGGCCCTGAAATTCAGTCGCCCATCAAGGCTGGAGATTTTGTTGGTCGTTACCAAAACAGGCACGTGCTGAATCCCAATAGTTCCATGGAAGGGCACATCCATGAGGAGACCTTGTTGAATGGCAAGCAGATTGATCCGCGCTATTTTAATCGTGACTGGAACACTGAAGGCCCGAAACCACTCTTTTGGCAGTAGTCGCCCAAACGTAATGACGTTTTGGAGAAGGCTCTGCGCTGCTGCGCTGCTTTTGCCTATGATGCCATCTGCGGTTTGGGCGCAAGCGCCGCCCGCCCCGTCAGGCGCGCCGCGTGCTGATGAATGTGCCGTCGAAATTGATAACGTTACTGCTTTTCGTGCCCGCACCGCTGCGTTGCCGTCAAATCCCCTCCCCAATGCCACGTGCACCAGTGCGACGGATGCGCCGATTTGCGTCTTTAAAACATGGGTCGCCTGTGAAGTGTGGTCTGAGCCAAAATGGTGTGCGGCAGTCGGC
The DNA here is from genome assembly GCA_031362385.1 of Alphaproteobacteria bacterium. Taxonomy (GTDB): domain Bacteria; phylum Pseudomonadota; class Alphaproteobacteria; order Rhodospirillales; family Rhodospirillaceae. The sequence continues at coordinate 4,610 of JANLSL010000134.1, forward strand.
GTGAGGGGCGTTAAATTCGATTCAGAATCCGGTACTCAAGCCCATGCTGAACTGCCTAAGCCGGCGCGGCCGTGGGCGCTAGACCTGACGGACCCTGCTGTGGCCCGCGTTATGGGCCGCGTTGTCGGTGTGCGTAAGGTTGAGCAAAACCGCTGCTATCTTCGCATGGCGCGCGTGGACGCTATTGAAAATGCGATAAGCGATTACATCGGCCACGACGAGGTGATGTATCTGTTGCCGAATGCCGTGAGTGGCAAGGAAGATATTCGTGAGGAAATCTTCGTTCAACAAAAGAATGGGCGCTGGCAGCTGACGGGCTGGCAAATGTGGCAAGAAGCAACAGCGTGCGTTTACAGCGGGTACGAAGACGATCCTTATTTTGGGCCGACCTGTAAGAAGCATGCGCCGGTTTACCCGTGGGCATTACAGAGCGAATACGAGGCGCAGATGAGGCGAACGAAG
>JANLSL010000142.1:0-12744 GCA_031362385.1 Alphaproteobacteria bacterium
CGCCACCCTCGCCGGCACCCTCGAAGTGGTGTTCGACGACGGCTTCCTGAAAAACACCGGTGTTTCCACACTCGATATCGCCAAGGCGCTGATTGATGAAGGCTTCCACCCGATGACCATGTATTTCCCACTGGTGGTGCACGGCGCGCTGCTGATGGAACCAACCGAAACCGAAAGCAAAGCAACGCTCGATCAGTTTATCGCCTCGCTGCTGGCCTTGGCACGCAAAGCCAAACAGGGCGACCAAGCCGAGTGGTTCAAGGCAGCACCCCGCCTGGCCCCCCGCCGTCGGTTGGACGAAACCCAAGCGGCACGTAAGCCAGTTTTACGCTGGCGCAAAGCGGACGTTGGTGCGGTGGCGGCGAAACAGGCAGCGGAGTAAGAGTAACAAAGTATCGTCATCGCCCGGTTTATCCGGGCGATCTATTTGTCCGCAAACTCAGCTCATGTTGAGGAATGGGCCACCCGAATAAATCGGGTGGCGACAAAAAAACGTAACTAAGCCGCCGCTAAATTCTGCTTAGCGGTGGGATTGGTCTCGATGCTATCGACCTTGCCGTCGATGATGGTGATTTTGCGCTGGCAGCGCTTGGCGATTTCGGCGTCGTGGGTGCTGATCAGGAACGTGGTGCCGCTCTCGGCGTTAATCTCGGCCAGCAGCTCCATCACTTGATGGGCTGATTCGCGGTCCAAATTGCCGGTGGGCTCGTCGGCCAAAACTAACGCCGGATTGTTCATCAGTGCGCGCGCCAAGGCCACGCGTTGTTTTTGGCCGCCCGACAGTTTGGTGGCGCGATAGTTCAGCCGGTGGCCCAGGCCCACGCGGGTGAGCAGCATGGTGGCGCGCATTTCGGCCTCCACATCATCCATCAGGTTTGACGCCACCGCCGGGAACATCACGTTCTCCAGCGCGGTAAAGTCGGGCAACAGGTGGTGATACTGAAACACAAAGCCGATGTTGCGATTGCGGAACTTGGTCAGTTCACGCTCATCGGCTTCGGTCAGATCATTGCCCAGCATGAAGAAGTGCCCGGCGGTGGGTTTGAGCAACGTGCCCAAAATCGAGAGCAACGTACTTTTGCCGCTGCCGCTGGGGCCGAGCATGGCCACGAACTCGCCCGCATAAATATCAAAGTCGATGCTTTTGAGCACCGGCGTCACCAGGTCGCCAATCACGTAGTCTTTTGTCAGGCCCGCAACCGAGAGCAACGCGGTTTTTTCAAGGGCTGAGGTCATTGGCTAATAGCCTCCAGCGGATCGACGCGCGAGGCTGCGCGCGCAGGCAGAATGGCGGCCACTGTGCTGGCGACCGTCGCCAACATAATGCCAGCTAAATAGGCGCCTTGCGATGGGTCGATGGGGAACACCCGCGTACCGTCGGCGCGGACAGCTAATTGCATCACCAGTGTGGTGAATCCAAATGCGCCGCTGGAGCCGACCACCGCGCCCAGTAAGCCAATCAGCACGCCTTGGATGACGAACACCCGGTTAATAAAGCCCTTGGTCATGCCCATGCTGCGCATGATCCCGATCTCAGATTTACGTCGTACCGTTGTCAGCAACAACGCGCTGGCCACACCGATAATGATGGTGACGATGGAGAAGAACTTAATCAGCGAGCCGGTGGAGCCTTGGCCCTGAATGGCGTCGAACAGGCGCTTGTTTTTCTCAACCCAGCTGGTCACTTTCAAGCCGGTTGCTGCCGCAAAGTTGGCAGCCAGTTCGGGTGCGGCGTCGAGGTTGTAAAGCTTCACGTCAATGCGCGAGATACCGTTATCGAGGTTAAGCAAGGCCTTGGCCGCTTTGAAATTCATGTAAGCCACCCGCTCGTCGAGCGCCTCGATGCCGATGGAGAAGATGCCGCGCACCTTCACGTCGCGCTCGCGGCCTCGGTCAGACCGGATGACCAAAGTTTGGCCGACATCAATCGACAAATTACGCGCCAAACGCGCGCCGATAATAATGCCGTCAAGATCGAGATCAGCCGTACCTTTAATGATGGCCGGCGCGATGGCCGCCACTTCCGACAGTTGCTCGGGGTTCACGCCGGTGATCGAGACCGGCTGCACGGCTTGCCCGCGCGTGATAAAGCCGTTGCCCGCGACAATCGGCACCGCGATGCGCACCAGCTCGTCGGCCAGCACGGTATCGAGCACCGTTTGCCAGGCGCGAATTTGCGAGCGCTGTGTGTTGTCACGCAACACCGTGGGCAGAACAACTGTGCCGTTCGGCGCTTCAAGCACTTTGGGTGTTTGCTCGCGAGGCTCGATGGTGACGTGGGCAATGCTGCCTACGGTTTGCTCGATTTGGAAAGAGGTCAGCCCGTTAATGAGCGCGCTCATGAAGCAGAAGACCAAAACGCCCACGCCCACACCGCCGATCAGCAAGGCTGTTTGCAGCTTGCTCGACAGCAGATAGCGCAGCGCAACTTTGGCTTCGTAGCGCATGGTCTTAGTCCTGAACCTTTACCTTAGTTCCGACGGCGGGTACGGCTTGGCCCAGCACCACCTGATCTCCGGCTTTCAAGCCGCTGGTGACAACCACCGATTGGGCAGGCCAATCGATGAAGGTGATGTTTTGTGTCGCCAGCTTGCCATCACGCACCACCAGCACATGGGGGTCGGTGGCCAAATCACGGATGGCTTGGCGCGGTACAGTAATGGCATCGGCGGTGCGATCAACAATCACGTTCACATCCACCGACAAACCAACCGGCAGTTCTTCGCCCGAGACCCCATTGGGGGCATCAAACGTCAGGCGCATTAAACGACCGCCCGTGCTGGTTTGAATTTCAGGCGCTAAGTAGCTGACGCGGCCTTTGGCGGGTGTCGGCAGCCCGGCAAACGCCAGCCGTGCCTCTTGGCCCAACTTAATGGCCATGCTGTAGGCCTCGTCGACTTCAGACTCGATTTCTTGTTCGCCGGTGGGGGCAATGCTGAACAAGGCTGTGCGGAAATCAACGACTTGGCCAGGATCGACCGGGCGATTGAGAATGCGGCCAGAGAAAGGGGCGACAATTGAGTATTCGTCCAAGCGCAGCTTGGCGTCATCGTTGGCGGCTTCAAGGCGACGCAGATCTTCGCGGCCCTTGGACACGGCCAAGGTGGCTGCTTCAACGCCCGCCACTGTGGCTGAGCCCCGTTCTAATAATGTTCGCGCCCGCTGCAGGTCGCGCTCGGCTTGGCTCAAAATACGCCGCTGGGCGTCTAGTGAAGCATTGGCTTGGGCTAAGGCTGATTTTGCGCGCGCGGGGTCTACTTGGCCTAACAGATCGCCAGCCTGCACCATATCGCCCTTGTCTTTTGTAAAGCGAACAATCTGGCCAGCCACTTTGGAGTAAACTTGAATGTTTTCCCTTGGCTTTACTCGGCCCGTGACGGCCAGCACACGCTCGGTGGCTTGTGTTTTGATGGCGGTCACGCGCACGCTGGGCGGCGGCGAAAACAGCAACACGGCTGCAAAGCCAGCAACAATAACTGCAACGATGCCCCCGCCCATCAGCAGGCGGCGACGTTGACGTAAGGCGCGAAGGTCGGCCAAGCCCATCTGTCGGGTCTCCTCGGTAGCGGCTGGCCGTGTGTCCGGCTTCGGCGAATTCGAAATATGCATGGCGCAAGGCTCACTGTAGTGGGTCGTATTTTAGATACGACTCTGAACCAGCTTTAGATTGCTACCATGATGAAGATCAAATGACTGTTTTTCTTATGCTTTCGGCCACTTTCGCGCTGATTTTGGCAAAAAATAACCCCGGCACAGGGTGCAGGGGGTTACGAAACTCAAATTCGGACGGACTTAGTTCAGCCGCGTCGGCAGCTCGGCAATGGATTTATCAACCATGGCCTGAGCTTGGCTGGCAGCGATGTTGTCGCGCATCAGGCCTTCAGCGGCGGCCAAAGCCACGTCAACGGCGGTGTTGCGCACTTGGGCGATGGCTTGGGCTTCGGTTTGGGCAATGCGTTCGAGGGCCTGCTGTTTGCGTCGCTCAATCGAGCGGACCAAATCTTGTTCAGCTTCAACCCGCATACGGTTCGCTTCTTCTTTGGCCTGCGTGATTATTTTTTCAGCTTCGGCCATGGCATCGCGTTGCTTGCGCTGATAGTCGGCCAACAAGGCTTGGGCGTCTTCACGCAGCTTGCGGGCCTCTTCAATTTGGGCGCGGATGGTCGTGGCGCGGGCGTCGAGCGTGGCGCCAATCGATTTCATGGCGGGTTTGTAAACCAACGCCATCACCAGAATGATGGCCAGACCTACCCAAAACGCCGGATCGTGCAACATTTCCATTGGGCAGTTCCTAGCGGGCGTCTTTAAGGGCCGCGCCAATGGCGGCGTCGACCTTGGCAGCGTCAAGCGACAGGCCCGACAAACGGCTGACCGCTTCACGTGCCGTATCCGAGGCGATTGAGCGGATCGAGCTCATCGCATCAGCTTTGGCTTTGTTAATGCGCACTTCCGCTTCGCTGATTTGTTTGCCGACTTCTGCGTTGACGGCGGCGAGTTTCTCGTCGGCAATTTTCTTCAGCGCATTGGTCGAGGTCAGCAAAACATCGCGCGCTTGGTTGCGGGCGGCGGTCATGGCCTTTTCATACGTTGCGATAGCGGCGTCGGTGTCGGCCTTCAAGGCAGCCGCGCGGTCGAGGTCATCTTGGACTAAGCGCGCGCGCTGTTCCACGATGTCGCCGATGCGCGGAATGGCAAACTTCGCGATGACCGCATAAAGGGCCCCGAAAGTTACCACCAACCAGAAGATCTGAGACGCAAACGTCGCCGGATCAAATTGCGGCATGTTGATCGCCTTGTGCTTGATCGCCGAGTGCCGAAGCCATCATGGACCGAGCGCTTAAGTGCCCGGTCCTGACGGCGTTTCGATCAGGTGAAAAGAATGATGAGCGCGATGACCAGCGCAAACAGCGATGTTGCTTCAGACAATGCGAAGCCCAAGAACGCTGGGGTACGCAATTTGTCTTCCATCGAGGGGTTGCGGGCCACGGCCGTCATGTAGTTGGCCCAAATGGTGCCCACGCCCACGCCGCCGCCGATGACGCCGATGGCCGCAAGGCCTGCACCAATCATTTTGGCTGCTTCTGTTTCCATGTTGAAGTTCCTTCCGAGGTTTCGAGTTGAGTTGGGGTTAATGAAGATTGATCGCGTCGTTGAGGTAAATACATGACAGCAGCGCAAACACGTAGGCTTGAATGACCGCCACCATAATTTCGAGCAGCGTTACGCCGAACACTGCTGCAAAGGGCACGATACCAAATACGACTGGTAACGTAATGATAAAGCCCGCCAGCACTTTCAGCAGCACGTGGCCCGCAAGCATGTTGGCGAACAGACGCAGGCTGAGTGACACAGGGCGAATGAAGTACGACATGATCTCGATCGGCACCAGAATGAACGCCACCGGAAGCGGTGTGCCGGGCGGGCAGAACAAGCTGAAATAATGCAAACCGTGCCGTGAAAAGCCGATGATGGTCACGGCGATGAAGATGAAAAGTGCCAGCGTAGCGTTCACAACCAAGTGCGACGTGAAGGTAAACGCATAGGGCATCAGGCCCAGAACGTTGCCCAGCAGAATGAACATGAAAAGCGTGAAGATGAAGGGCAGATAGCGCATGCCTTCCCGGCCGACGTTATCTTTCACCATACCGCCCACGAACTCGTACATGAGTTCAGCAACTGACTGCCAGCGTGAGGGCACCATGGTGCGATGACGCGTGGCGACCCAGAACAGTGAGAAGGTCGCCAGTACGGCGAAGGTCATGAATAAAGCTGAGTTTGTGTAGGAGATGTCAAAACCACCGACATCGAGCGGAATCAAACGCTGAATCTCGAACTGATGCATCGGACCATGAGATTCAGCAGCCACCCTCGTACTCCTTAAACTCGCCGCGAACGGGTTACCCGTCGCTTAGGATTTCGTTTCGTCTTGGTCTTTCGCACTCGTTTGATCGGCTTCGCGCATTGCTCGGCCCAGGCCGACGGCCTGATCTAGGCCTTTCATAATGCGGAAGATATTCATTAACGCCGCGCCAAACCCCAAAAACACCATCATCACCATGAACAACGGCTTGGTGTTTAGCCATTGATCGAGAAAATAACCAGCCCCCGCTCCGACTAAAACCGACGCCACAAGCTCTGCGGCAATCTTAAAGCCGACACCTTGGGCCGCCCCAGAGGCGCGCCGACTTTCGCTTTGTGCCCGCCCTTGTTCTTGCTGGGCACGAACCGCAGCCAGCCGCGCTTCAACGTCTTCAAGAGATGGCGGTTTTTCTCGGTCCGTCATGGGTGTGTTCAGACCGCACGACCTTCGGCGCGGGTCGGCTGCAGCGGAAGGCCACAACATCAAGTCCCGGTTCAAAAATCGCGCGCAACATAGGCACGGGGGGTGGGGGTGTCAAGAATGATTCCCGCGCTCCACAACGCCCTGAAAGCCTTGAAATATCTGGCGTTTAGGCGTCCACGATAGTCGGCAAACTTATGCACTTTCGCGCAGTTGTTCGGCTGACTTCAGGTCGACCGAGACAAGGCGCGATACCCCGCGTTCAGCCATGGTGACCCCATACAGCCGATCCATGCGCGCCATGGTCATCCGGTGGTGGGTGACCACCAAAGCCCGCGTGCCGGTTTGCTTGGTAATTTCAGTCAACAACGAGCAGAATCGGTCGACGTTGGCATCGTCCAAAGGCGCGTCCACTTCGTCCAGCACGCAGATGGGGGCTGGGTTGGTCATGAACACCGCAAATAAGAGCGCCAGCGCCGTGAGGGCCTGTTCGCCGCCGGATAATAGGCCGAGGTTCTGCATCCGTTTGCCAGGCGGGCTGGCCATAATTTCCAAGCCGGCTTCTAAGGGGTCGTCGGCTTCGGTCAGCGCCAGGTGTGCCCGACCGCCACCAAACAGGCGCGAGAACAGGCTGCGGAAATGGCCATCGACCTCGGTGAACGATTTAAGCAGGCGTTCACGGCCCTCGCTGTTGAGCTTTTGGATGCCCTCACGCAAGCGCGCGATTGCCGCGATCAGGTCGTCGCGCTCTGAGGTCATGCCAGTGATTTGCTGGGTCAGTTCTTCGGCTTCTTGTTCGGCGCGCAAGTTGACTGCACCTAAATTCTCGCGCTCGCTTAACAGGCGTTGCAGGCGCTTTTCAGCTTGATCGAGCGCAATCATCGGCTCGTCATCTTTGAGTTTGGTTTGCGCGCGCACGTCATCTGGCTCGCACGACAGTCGCTCGCGGATTGTGCTTTCGACAACACCCATGGCCTGATCGCCCTGGGCAACGGCTGCTTCACGGCGGATGCGTTCTTCGCGCACTTCGGCCAGCGCGTGGTCTGCATGCTTGAGTGCCTTGTCGGCTTCGGTCAAGCGCGCTTCGCCTTCAGCCAAAGCGTCAGCGGCTTTACGCCGCTCGGCTTCAGCCAGGTCCAACTGTTCGCTCAGCGCATTGCGTTGCACAGCGATTTCATCAGGCTTGCTGGCCAGGGCCGCAATCTCTGCTTCTTCGCCTTCGCGCCGCTGCTGCAGGGCCACATCTTGTGCAACTGACGATTCTTTGCGCGCGCGCCACGATGATTCCTCGCCTGACAATGCGTGCAAGCGGCGCGCACGTTCATCAGCCTGACGGGCCAAGGCATCGTAGGTTGCGCGTGCTTCCATCAAGTTTTGGCGCAAGTTCGATAACCCGCCTTGTTTGGTGGCAATTTCCTCGCGCTGCACTGCGCCGTCACCCAGATCTGTCAGCCGCGCATCGGCAGCGGCAAACTGATCGCGCGATTCTTGGATTTCAGTCTCAAGCTGTTGGCGGTTTTCATTCAATGCGGCCAAGCGCATTTGTACGGCGGCTTGCTTTTGCTTCAACTCGCCCAGCACATCTTTGGCTTTGTTGCGGGCTTCTTCAGCAGTGCGCATGGCCATGCGCGAAGATTGTTCATTTTCTTGGGCCGCACTGAATGCGGCTTTGGCCGCGGTGTTAGCATCTTCAGAGGTCCGCACCACACCTGACGACGTGTCGAGCGAAACGCGCAATTCGCGCAACCGATTGCGTTGCTTCAGGCGTGTCGCTGAGGCGCTTGGCGCACCAGCCGCAGCCGTGAACCCGTCCCAGCGCCACAAGTCGCCACTGGCAGTGACCAGGCGTTGGCCGGGCTTGAGTGATGATTGCAACTGCGCGCCTGCGGCTGCGTCTGCGACCATGCCGACTTGCGCTAAACGGCGTGACAACCGATCAGGGGCTTTGATGACATCGCTGAGGGGTCTGGCGCCTGCAGGCAACGCTTGCGGTTCGCTTAAGGGTGGCAGGAACATCCAGCGCATCGGCGCGACATCGTCGCCAGCAGCGGTAAGGTCATCACCGAGTGCAGCACCAAGGGCTGCTTCAAAGCCAGGCTCAACGGTGACGGCATCAACAATCGGGCTCCAGCCGCCAGCGGTATTAGGTTCGGCCAGCACTTCTTCCAGCGCCATCGACTCAGCTTGAATGCGGGCGTGTTCCGAGGCGCGGTTTTGCAACTCGCTGCGTGCCACATCGGCGGCAGTTTGCGCTGACAGTCTGGTGTGTTCGGCCTGTTCCCAGGTTTGGCGTGAGGACACAACTGTGGCCTCGGCGTCGGCCGTGCGGTTTTCCTCAGCGGCGATGATTTCAGGCGCAAGTGCTGATTGTTGCGCAACATCAAGCTGCTGCAAGATATCGGTGTGGCGGCGCTCGGCGCGCTGGCGACGCAACTCGGCTTCATTAGATTGTTGGCGGGCTGTTGCACGGGCGGAATCGGTCTCAGCCATATGCTTGGAGAGCAGCGCCAATTCGGCCTCAACGTCTTCAACCGCCTTGGCGGCGGTCATCAGGGCCGTGCGCACGGCTTCACGTTCTGTGGCTTCGGCCTGGGCTTGGGCATTTAATGTCGCTTGCTCCGAGCCGATGCGCGTTAAATTAGATTCTGCATCACTTAACCGCTCGGCTTCGCGCAGCAAGTCTTCTTTGATTTGCGCCAGGCGCGTTTCAGCCGCCGCCCGGGCCTGGGCAATGCGTTCCAATTCTTCATCAAGTTTATCGCGCGCAATCAATATAGCCTGGCGTTTAGCGGCAGCTTGGGCTTCGGTCTTGCGCAGATCGGGCATTACGGCAGCAGCATTGGCTTGCTCGGTGGCAGCACGTGCTGCGGTGGTGGTGCGCGCGGCAACTTCGCCTTCAACTTCTTTCAGTGCAGCATGCGCGGCCTCAAGCTCAGCCATCGTCTCGGTGCGCTTGATCAGCAGCACTAAGGCTTCGGCAGAACGAATGCTCTCGCTGATCGTGCGGTAGCGCACCGCTTGGCGCGCTTGTTTACGCAGGCCTTCAAGCTGGGCCTCTAAAGCGATGATGACATCGTTAAGGCGGTTCAGGTTGCCCTCAGCGGCTTGCAGGCGCAACTCTGCTTCATGCCGACGGCTATGAAGGCCGGTGATGTTGGCCGCTTCTTCAAGCAAGTGGCGGCGCTGTTGTGGCTTGGCGCTGATGATGGCGCTGATCCGCCCCTGGCTGACCAGAGCAGTTGAACGCGCACCAGTTGAGACGTCAGCAAACAACAGTTGCACGTCACGCGCGCGCACTTCGCGGCCATTTACTTTGTATTGCGAACCCTTGTCGCGTTCGATGCGCCGGGTAATTTCCAAATCGTCGTTGTCGTTGAACTGGGCGGTTGCTTTGCGCTGCGCGTTATCCAGAAACACCGACACTTCTGCGATATTACGCGCGGGCCGGTCGCGGGTGCCGCCGAAAATCACTTCGTCCATGTCGCCGCCGCGCATTTGCTTGGCCGAGGTTTCACCCATCACCCAGCGCAACGCTTCGACTAAGTTAGATTTACCACAGCCGTTCGGGCCAACCACGCCGGTCAGGCCCGGCTCCACAATTAATTCAGTGGCGTCGACAAAGGATTTAAATCCGGATACCCGGAGTTTCGTGAACTGAACCAATGAAAAGAACTCCGCAGGACTACGCCGTCAGCATACTAAAGCGCTTCGGCAGGCTTATTTTTTCTTCTTCTTACTTTCTTCGAGCTTTTTGTCGATGACCTTGGCGATGAACTCGTAGCCACGGTCACCTTCAATTTTTTCGTCTTCAACATAGAACGTGGGTGTCGCCTGAACTTTGTAAAGAGTCTCTGCGGTGGTTTGAACTTCGCGTACCGCTTTCAACATGCTTTCGTTTTTCAGGCAGGCGTCGATATCTGCCGTGCTCATACCAGCCAATTGGGCATAGCCTTTTAAGGGTTCGAAAGGCTTTTCAGACCGGATCCAGGTATCTTGGTTCTTAAAAATCATATCAACCAGCTTCAAGCCACGATCACCGGGTGCGCAGCGCGCTAAGCTGGCGGCTGCCATGCCGATACCATCCGTAGGGAAGTCGCGGAACACAAAGCGGATTTTGCCAGTATCGATGTAATTCTTTTTCAGGTCTGGGTATGCAGTTTGGTGGAAATGGGCGCAGTGCGAACACGTCAACGATGCATATTCGATAACCGTCACGGGTGCTTTGGGATCGCCCAAAACAAACTCTTTATACTGAGGGCCTGCGGATGCGGCGACGGGTGCTGGTTTTGCGGGCTCTTGAGCCACGGTTGCGGTGATTGCCGTCAACAGACCCATCACGCCGAAAACTGTCCCGGCCAAAAAGCGACTTGTCTTCATGTGATCCTCCCGCAGAATCGAAAGCCTATATTGAGGGGCTCAATAGCAACATCTGTACCATTTGTGGAGATATTAGGACGGCGTTTTGTAACTGAATCGCTTTTGTAGGCCATGTTATCCACAGATAACTGTATTTGCGCCTGAAAGTAGAATTTTTTTGCCAAATTTATGCATCCAAGAATCCCCTCGTCATTCATGGACTAACTTTGCTAGCGTATTGTTTCTAAAACCGGCAGGGGAGGGACACCGTCATCATGACACCGGATTTCAAGATCGTTCGCAACGTTGCCACAGCAGCGTTGATCATCGCCGCAGGGGTCAGTTTATCGGCCTGCGACCAAGCGGGAGCGCCCAAGGCGGGCGCTGCAAAAGATATGGGTAAGCAAGGCCCGATGGATGCGACCAAGCCTGGCAAACTTGACCTGGCTGACGCCAATGACGCCATTCGTGTCGACCAGAAGATGAACTGCTCGCTGAAGCAAGGTGATGTGGTTGTCTATTGGTGGAAAGGCGGCGCATTCAGCCGCGTGCAGGGCGAGAAAGATCGCCTGCTGTTCAATGTTGAAGGCATGAACATCCGCCATTGCAAGAATTACCAAGATGAAAAGCGTGGCTATGGCTACCGCTCGGTCTCGCGCGAAATTTTGCTTTATAAAGATGCCGAAACCAACGAAGTCCTCAAAAAGTGGAAAAACCCTTGGACCGGCCAAGAGGTTGACGTGATTCATGTCGCCAATGATCCGGTGAACATGCGCCGTCCTTCCTACGCCATGAGCGAAGACGGCAAGCCATATAAGTCTGACGTTCACATTGTCGGTGCCAGGACCTGGAGCACGGGCGAAGCCCCGTTGTTCTATAAGAATCCACTCGGCGGCGATTACCAGGAATACGTTGGCAACGACTATCACGCCATGGAAGCGCTCAATGGCTATGTCTACACCGATGATCTGCTCGATGGCAGCAAAGCCAAGCTCGCCACCTACACATTATCATGGGCCCGCTTCTCAGATTGGTTGCCCTGGATGCAAATGGGTGGCCGGACGGGCATGATGATTTTCAGCACGGTCGGTGGCCGCGTCGATAACTTTGCTGACCTGCCTGACTCGATCCGCAAGGAAATTGAGGCCAATTACCCCGCTTACAAAGAGCCGCCGCCACTTGATGATGCGCGACCCAATGAAACCAGTTGGTCATTCATGAAAAAGCAGATCGACGCCAAACGTGCGGCCTCTGCTGGCAAAGCTAAGGCAGGGGAGTAATGGCCATGTTGAACAAAATCCTCATCTCTACTGCTACATTGGCTGGCCTTGTGCTGGCTGGTGCCGCGATGGCGCAAACCAAACTTGACCTCAACAACCCAGATGACGTCTTCAAGGCGTCAATGAAGCAGACCTGCTCGCTGGTTGAGGGCAAACCGGTTCTTCATTGGTGGGAGGGCAAGGTCTATGGCCGCCGTCCCGGCGAGAAGGACCGTCACTTGTTTAACGTGCAGGGCATGAACGTACGCGCCTGCAAGTTCTTCAACGACCCCAAGCGCGGGCCAGGCTACCAGTCGCACTCGCGCGAGGTGATGTTGCACCTTGATCCTGAAACCAACGCCGTGATCCCAACGTGGAAGAATCCGTGGACGGGCGAAGTGGTTGACATCATCAACGTCGCCAATGATCCGGTGAGCATGAGCAAACCGGCTTATGGGCGTGACGAAGACGGCAAGCCCACGGCGACTTTCCGGTATACCGAACACAAGGGCTTTTTCCTCAGTGGCGGGGGTGCTGCTCGGTTATTCTATAAGAACCCACTCGCGGGTGATTATCAGGAATACATCGGTGGCGATTACCACGCGATGGAGTTTGGTACCGATGCCATCAGTGTTGAGCAAATGCTGACAGCCGGCACTGAAATCACCGACGCTGTTATATCCTGGGGCCGGGTCTCGACGTGGTTGCCTTGGATGAAAATGGGCGACCGCGATGGTGTGGTAATTTATCACACGGCAGGCAAGCGCGCCGAGAAGGGCTATGCCGAATTGCCCGAGCCCCTTGCGAGCGAGCTGAAGAAAACTTACCCGATCTATCTGGCGCCACCGC
>JANLSL010000151.1:0-3241 GCA_031362385.1 Alphaproteobacteria bacterium
ACCTGAAATGTCAGCCCCCCTTTGAGGCCCATCGTAGCATTGCTATTGGCAAAGATGCCCGCCAGATCCTGGCGCATGTTCTCGGGCAGGGGTTCTTTGGTGCGAATCATCATGTCAAAGCCGCGTATGCTTTTGACGAACATGCCGTCGAGTTGCATTTCACCGAGGCGCGACAAATCAAGGTTAACCAAAAAGCGCGTCCCTTTGCCTTTGCCGCTTTTCTTTCTCGATTCACCATCTTCTTCGCCTGAATCTTCGCGGCGCGAAATTAAATTCACACGCTCAATCTTGCCCTCAAGGTTCCACGGCATTGGTGTGGTGCGCCAATCGGCTTGTGCTTCAGGCGCGCGTGCTGCCATCTCACGAACTTCGCCCGAGATTTGCGCCGCCAACTGTGCGCCGCGCGGCCCTGCGCGTTCTAATCCGCGCAAAGCGGTGTCGCCTGGCCATTGGCGCGCGTCGCCCGAGCGCATGGCTTGAGCGAACGCCATGGTGGCAACGGCGGAGCGCGGCCCACCATCGGGTAATGCAGCAGCTAATTGTGAGGCTGCCTGTGGATCAGAGCGCTGCAGTACTTCCAAAGCTTCAGTGATGCTGGGCCAGCCGGTTGTTGGCGTGGTCAACGGCAGGCCGGGCGCGCTGGGGGTTGGCGGCAGGGGGATCAAGCCATCAGGACGTGGTGGCTGAGTTGCAAGAACTTCAATGGTCACGCTTGTACCAACGGGCAGGTTAGCCCGCACATTCAGCTGCATTTCACCTGCTGGCATTTGAATAACCGCTGCACCTGTGGAAGTGGTGCTGATCACTTGACCGATGAAGCGTGTCACGATCGGCGGCGCATCTACAATTTGAGGAGGGTTGGGGGTCAGCGGGCCGAGCCCTGCTTGGGGGGGAAGCTTGAGCCCACCTGATTCTGTAACTTGAATTGATAGTGGCGTGGATAGGGCCACACCATTTTGAGCTTGGGCCTGAGTTTGAATCGCCAGCGGAGAGGTGATGGCTTGGCCTGGCGTAGAGGTGAAAACAGTTCCAACCGCGAGCGGGATCTGCCCAAACTTCGTCGGTTGTGGCGCGCCAGGAGGTGGAGTGGAAAGTGTTGGCACTGATGCAAGTTGAGGCGACCCCACTCCAGGCGATGTAATCAGTGGCGTGATCAGTGGTGTGCCCGGCGCAGCGCCCGGTTGCCCGGGAATTTGGGGCTGCACTATTGCTGCTGCGGTGTTTGGCTGCTGTAACACTGCAGGTGTCGGTGGCAATGTCAGTGGATTAATCTGCGCAGGCGCAGCCGCTCCGACTGCTGATGGACCAACTTGCACACTCACAACGCGGATCGCGAGGTCTGTGCCCGGCGCAAATGTAATTTGTTCATTCGCCGGGGCGCCTGCTGGCAGTGGGATGTCTTTCAAAACATAAGCCGACAAATTTTGTATCGCGGGCAGCGGGGCAGGACCTGAGGGCGTCCAGGCTTGACCGACAGCAAGTGTGGGGGCTCGCGCAGGGGCAACTTGCGCGTGCTCTGGGACATCAACCTCGGGTGTTGCTTGTGCAGAGTCGCGTGCTGTTTGGGCGAGGGCTTGGCGCACTGGCACATCGTTGATGGCAACTAGGCGTGCCGTGACTTGATCGGGCGCTTTGCGCAGAACTTCAAGTGCAACGCGCGCGCCATCGTCTAATGGTACAGATGTTTTGATCGCAATATCACCGGCAGCAGTGCGCAGAATAACGGTTGGGCGTGTGTCAGCTTGCGGCGCATCGGTTTGGGGTGATGCGGTTTTGGCCTGCGCTGGAGCAGGTTGACGTGGCTCAACTGGGCGCTGGTCGACTTGCGGTGAATCAGTTGTGCGTGGAGCCGGCTGGCGGACCTCGGCTTCAGTTGGCGTAGCGTCACGCGGCTTGGTATCACGCGGTGGCGGCAATGTTTCAACGACGATGGTATCTATGGTTGCCCCCGCTGCAAGCTGAAGCAACTGCACGGGTGGCTGGGCAATGACAACCACAGGCCCCGCAGCCGCAGCAACCACGGCCGGTAGGTTAGGCGCGACGGTAGGCGGGATCGTGGTCATGGGGGCAGGTAATACTTATCCAGCGAGCAGACGTTCTGCGATCGCGTCTACATCGACGGCGGCCTCGGAGCCGGGCGAGCGGATCAGAATTGGCGTTTGATTACGAATACTTTCTCGCACCCGCGCATCACGGCGCACAATGCCAGCCAGGGGTGGCGAGATTTTCAAGAAACCGTTACACGCCTTATACAACGTTTGATAAACGCGCTCGCCCTCGCGGGTGGAGTTGGCGGCATTGACGACAATACGAATATCAGTTGCGGTGCGTTCCATCACGCTAATTTTGATAAAAGCATAAGCATCGGTCAGCGATGTAGGCTCGTCAGATGTCACAATAATGATCGTATCGGCGGCCTTGGCAAGTTGGCGCACAGATTTTTCCACGCCAGCACCAAGGTCAATAATAATACGGTCATAGCGACCGGCCATGATGGCTAAGTCCTCGCCCAGGATTTGCAATCGCGACAACGGAATGTTGGCAAGGCTCCCTGAGCCCGAACGCCCGGCAATCACGTCAAACCCACCAGCCTCGTATCGCACTGCGGCCTGATTCAGCGCCACTTTTCCGGCGATGACTGCGCCTAAATCGTACTTCGGCATCAATCCTAATTGGATATCGACGTTAGCCAACCCCAGATCGCCATCGAATAACAATGTTTTCTGGCCACGTTTTGCAAAAGCACTACTCAGGCTCACCGACAGAAATGTTTTTCCCACCCCGCCTTTACCCGACGCGACCGCGATAATGCGCCCACGCTTGGCTGATACGGCTGGCCGTCCCGCAAGACGCGGTTGTTGCGATGGCGGAAGAGTTTGGTCCGGCGGACTCATCTTTTATTGACCTCGGTCGGAAGGCTGGTGGAGCGTAATGTCGTTTGCGCCGGTTCTTCGGTTTGTGGCTGTAGTTCTTCCTCAGCCGGTAAAATCATGCGCGCCATTGAAACCGGATTGACCGCACATAAACCAGTTGCGACGTGCGGATTCAAGCTGACTTCGCTGAACATCAACTGTCCGGCATCTGCTGCGGCCAGAATGGAGCCTAAGCGGCGGGTCATATCAAGGCGTGTGGCCAGCAGCCGCGTCGCACCACTGGCGCCGAAGGCTTCGCCAATGTCAGCGGCTTCTGAAGCGTCACCGCCAGCAGCCAAGACCAAAATGGGTTCTAAGTCTGCGCTGGC
>JANLSL010000275.1:0-2346 GCA_031362385.1 Alphaproteobacteria bacterium
TTCATCTAAGAACCGAACAATTGCGCGCCCAAAATCGGGAATTTGTACTGGCTGCGGTGGCGTATCAGACCCACCATAGCCCGGCGTATCAGGTGCATAGGCGGGCCGATCTTTCCCCATCTCCTCAATCCATTTCTCGTAGACAATGCCCGAAAGCGGGCTGGCATGAAGGCAAACGAGCGGGAGTTTTTGTGACGCGGCGGGGCGTACGTAGCGAAAATGCATTTGGCCATAAAGGCCGTCGACATAACCACGCTTGAAGGTAGCTGTAGGTTTGAGTGCCTGCATTTCAGTTGCCGCAGCGCTTTTTATCACAGCGAAGCTTGCCGTCGTTGCGGCAATCAATGAACGTCGATCCATCGTCATAGGCATCTCCTATACTTGGATTAAAACACCGTGCTCCATGCGCAGCGTACGATCCATGCGTGCAGCCAAAGTTGGATTATGCGTGGCAATAATCGCTGCTAAGCCCTGATCTCTGGCTAATGCAACCAATTGTGCGAATACGCCCTCAGCTGTGTCGGGGTCGAGGTTCCCGGTGGGCTCGTCGGCCAAGAGCACCGTGGGCGCATTGGCCAAGGCGCGGGCAATGGCAATGCGTTGCTGTTCGCCACCCGACAACTGCCCCGGGCGATGATGTGCACGATCCATCAACCCCATGCGGGCCAAAAGATCACGCCCGCGCGTTTGTGCATCGCGTTTGGCTATGCCTGCAATCATTTGGGGAACGACAATGTTTTCGAGCGCTGTAAACTCAGGCAAAAGATGATGAAATTGATAGACGAAGCCTAAATGAGTGCGCCGCAACTGCGTGCGTCGTGCGTCATCAAGGCTGCCGCACTCTTCACCATCAATTGTCACCTGGCCTTGGTCAGGTTTTTCCAACAGGCCGGCGATATGCAGCAGGGTTGATTTACCAGCACCTGATGGCCCAACCAACGCAACAATCTCGCCGCGCGCAACATTTAGGTTTAACCCACGAAGAACATGCAGCACCGCTGTTCCTTGCTGGAAGCTACGATGGACGGCGTTAAGTGATAGTCCTGACGATGCCATATGAGGTTACTCGTAGCGCAGTGCATCGACAGGGTCGGTGCGTGCTGCGCGCCACGATGGATACAGTGTCGCGCCGAACGAGAGCACGAGCGACATGACCAGGACTGAAAGAGTCTCATTCCAATCCATCTCAGCTGGCATTTTTGAAAGATAGTAAATTTCTGGCGAAAACAAATCAGTGCCCGTCAACGAGCTCAGGAATTGGCGAATTGATTCAATATTTTCGCACACGACAACACCAAGCCCAAAACCTAGTAAGGTGCCAACAAAGCCAATGCTCGCCCCGGCCATAAAGAAAATCCGCATAATCATGCCGCGCGTCGCACCCATGGTGCGCAGAATAGCGATATCGCGGCCTTTATCTTTCACCAACATGATCAGCCCTGAGATAATATTGAACGCGGCGACCAAAATGATCAGCGTCAGGATCATGAACATGACATTGCGTTCGACCTGAAGCGCATTAAAGAACGGCCCGTTGGTTTGCTCCCAACTCAACACGCGCCGGTCGGTCCCGGCGATTTGCTGAACATCCTTGGCAATAAAGCGGGCCATATCAGGGTTCTGGATGTGAATCTCAAGATTGGTCACCGCGTCTGGGAACTTGAAAAAGCGTTGCGCCATGGGCAATGGCATGAACACGATGCCACTATCAAAATCGCTCATGCCGACGTTAAAGATTGCCGCGATCTTAAAAGTCTGTATGCGGGGTACTGAACCAAAGGCTGTGACATTACCTTTGGGTGCTAACAATGTCAGGTCTGATCCGACACTGAGATTAAATTTCTCGGCAAAGCGTGAGCCGACGGCGATGCCGTCGCCATCTGTGAACCCTTCAAGGGTGCCATCAAGAATGTGGTCAGCAATCCACGACCGCTTCAGCAGGTCCTCGCCGCGCGCGCCACGCACCAGCGCACCGAGCGAACGCCCCTGCCCAGTGGCCATCACCTGCCCTTCAATAATCGGAACAACGGATGTAATGCCGGGCAGACCCTTCAATCGCAGCGCAAGATCGTCAAACTGGTCAATCGCATAAACCCGGCCTGAAACGTCGATATGGCCACTCACTCCCAAAATACGGCTCATCATGTCTTGGCGAAAACCATTCATAACCGCCATCACGATAATCAGTGTTGCAACGCCCAAGGCGATACCGCCGAACGAGAACCCCGCAATAACTGAAACAAAACCGTCACGGCGGCGCGACCTTAGATAGCGCCCTGCGACCATGCGTTCAAAAGCTGAGAAAATCATCGGCGTGGGGTGCTCACCTGTCTAAGCGGCAGTTAG
>JANLSL010000334.1:0-1903 GCA_031362385.1 Alphaproteobacteria bacterium
TCGCTTTATGTTGGTGGCAACCCCGTCGGGGATCACACTTGGGGGCGAAGGGGGTGCGCATCAATCGGTGTTCACACCGCTGATCGGCATCGGTCACGCGAATCTGGCGTACTACGAACCGGCCTATGCCGATGAACTGGCCGCCATCATGACCTGGGGTTTTGATCATATGCAAAAGCCCGAAGGTTCCTCGATTTACTTGCGCCTCTCAACGCGGCCCTTGAAGCAACCCACCCGCACCATGACGCCTGATCTGCGCACCGATATTTTATCGGGGGCCTATTGGGTTAAGCGTCCGGCACCAGGGGCTGACTTTGCATTGGTCTATTGCGGGGTCACTGCCCCTGAGGCTATGGCCGCCTATGAAGCTATGGCCGATGATATTCCAGGTGCGGGCCTGCTGGCGGTGACGTCGCCCGACCGCCTCCATGCTGGTTTCAGGGCCGCAGCTCAGGCGCGGCGTGCTGGCCAGCGCTACGCCGAAAGTGCGATTGAAAAATTGTTGGCTCCGCTCTCGCCCCACGCCGCCATTGTCACTGTTCATGATGGTCACCCGGCAGCTCTGGGCTGGCTGGGTGGCGTGCGCGGCCATCGCTGTCAGGCTTTGGGTGTGGACCGTTTTGGCCAGGCCGGCGATATCGCCAGCCTTTACCGCGAATATGGCATCGACACTGAAGCCGTGATCGATGCCGTCGCCGATGTGATTCTGGCCGAATCGCGAAGTTTTGCACCCCGGCTGGCCGCAGAATGAAATTCTCTCTTAGTATCTAAAATAAGGAGATTCTTCTTAATCTGGGCACTCTGAACGGACGTTCTTCCCTTTCGCACCACTCTCGGCTATGAGCCCGCTCCACGCAATTTGTGCGCGTTTATTTTGGGCTCCCCGACATGGCCAACATGCCACGCAATATCGCTGCTGTTACATCGCTGACCGGCCATACTCCGTTGTTGCAGATTTGGTATCGCTACAACGGCAAAGCGCGCTCGATCTTCGCCAAGCTTGAGTCGATGAACATGACCGGCTCGATCAAAGACCGCATGGCCTCATACATCATGCGCCAAGCTTATGGATCGGGTGCGCTGAAACCTGACGATACTATTATCGAGGCCACCAGCGGCAACACTGGCATTTCTTTTTCCGCCATCGGATCGGCGATGGGGCACAAAGTGCGCATCTTTATGCCCAGCTGGATGAGTCGCGAACGCAAAGACCTGATCACCAGCTTCGGTGCCGAAGTGGTTGATGTGACGCCCGAGCAGGGAGGTTTTCTGGGTTCAATCCGCATGGCCAATGAGTGCGCCGCCCAAAACCCAAATGTGTTTTTGCCCCGCCAGTTCGACAACACCGCCAATTGCGATGCGCATTATGAAAGCACGGGTCCTGAGATCGAGCACCAACTCTCATCGCTCGGGCGCATTTGTGATGCCTTTGTCGCGGGGGTGGGCACGGGCGGTACGGTGATGGGGGTGGGCCGGTTTCTGCGTCGCGATGGCCGCAAGGTGCGCGTCCATCCGTTGGAGCCTTCAAACTCGCCTACGCTGTCGACCGGTCATAAAGTCGGCAAGCATCGCATTCAGGGTATTTCGGATGAGTTCATCCCGGCCATTTGCGAACTGAAGGCGCTCGATACCGTCATGAAGGTTTGGGATGGCGATGCCATTCTGATGGCGCAAAAATTATCCACCAGCTTGGGCCTTGGCGTGGGTATTTCCTCTGGCGCCAATATGCTGGGTGCGATTCATCTGGCCGAAGAGTTAGGCGAGGGCGCAACGGTGGTGACCGTATTGCCGGACTCTAACAAGAAATATCTCACTACTGATTTGTGCCGCTGCGAACCGTTACGCGAAGACTATGCTGCGCCACACATTCAATTGGAAAGCTTCAACGCCATCCGCTGATCAG
>JANLSL010000359.1:0-3998 GCA_031362385.1 Alphaproteobacteria bacterium
GGCGTTCGATGTAAGCGGCCGAGCTCATGCCCAACTCGACTGAAATGTACCACCCTGAGCCCGTCAGCATCACGATACTGGACCAGAAGGTCAAAACCGGCACCATAATCAGCATGGCAATCAGCGCCGGGGCGACAATAAAGCGCACCGGGTTGATGCCCATGACGGAAAGCGCATCGATTTCTTGACTGATGCGCATGGTCCCAATGCGCGCGGCTAAAGATGACCCGGTGCGCCCCGCCACCAGAATGCCGGTGATCAGCGGGCCAAATTCACGCACAACTGACATACCCACACCCAGCACGACTTGTTCTTCTGCGCCAAAGACCCGCAGACTGTAAATGCCCTGAATGGCCAACATAATGCCAATCGTCAGGGACATCAGCGTAATGATTGGAACGGCGCGGATACCAACTTCCATGCAGCGCTCGATGGTTGCTGCAAGCCGCACGGGTTGAGAACGCTGATGCCCGATGGCAATCCAATAGATACTTTGGCCGAACAGCACCGCACCCAAGCCAAATTCAGCGATCCCAGCGGCGGCGGCCCGGCCCATGCGCTCCATCTGATCGCCGACCCGGGCCAGCACGGGGCTAACCTTTCGCAGCAGTTGCCGTGTTCACATCGGCATGAATGGTGAAAACTTTATCCAGTCGCGCCAGGCTCAACACCCGCATCGCCGTGGGTGAAACACTAGCCAGGGCGAAGTACGAGCCTTTTTTGCGCGAGACCTGAAACGCCTCGACTAAACTGGCCACACCAGAGGAATCGATATAGGAAACAGCGCCCAGGTCAGCCACCAGGCGTTTGTTCTTCTCCAGGCATTCAAGTAATTTCTGCCGGACCAGGGGCGATGTTTGAAGATCGACATCACCTGACAATGCAACCACAGCAGTGCCGTTAACTTCACTTACGATAAGCGTCATGTTCCCTCACTAGTGGAGCGGATCTGACATTCGCACCCCATTTTGACCCAGCACTGAGAGGCGAATGTCAGATCCAAAGCTCCACTAAAGTATAGATATACCTAGTGGTTCTCATGATTCTAACATTCGCAAATCAGTCCAGTGAAACGCGATGCGAATGTTAGAATCGAACCACTACCCTTAGTCTACCTTGGGGGCCAACCGTTTGGTCAATTTAAATAAATTGCCCGCACCGGGTGGTGGGGGCAAAAACCGCGCATCGTCTGTGACCGATTTAATAAGGTGGACTCCAAGCCCGCCGGGGCGCACCTCGGCCAGATCGCGCGACTTGAACTTGGCCGGATCGACGGGGGGTGCAAAATCGATCAGGGAAACCGAGATCGAGGCCCCCTCTTTAACAAAGTCGATCACGATATCCCCGGCTTCCCCTTGGCCCCCGTAGGCATGCCGAATGATGTTTTGGCACGCTTCATCGACGGCCATCACTAAATCCAGTGTCCATTGGCCTTCACAGCCGCAATAACCAGCAACCTGTTCGGTCGCCGATCGGATCATCTTCAATCGATCAGCGCGCGCAGGCACCCGTAAGCGAAGCATCAGGCCAGCAGTATTGGCAATATCAGAGGTGACCGGTTCAGGCTTGACGGCGTGCACCGCATTGTCCTCGACGATCAAAAGCGTCAAATCGTCACGCAGCGGTTTGCCGGGCAGCTTTACTGCGCCGGAAATATTCTTGATACGCAGATCGGGGGTTTCTTCTGCATGATCGCGAATCAATGCCCGCACACCATCGATTCCCAACATGCCGCCGCCGAAGGTCGTGGCCTCGGTCAGCCCATCAGTGAAAATGTAAAGTGTGCCCCCCTTCAGATCGATATCAGACACCGGAAAGCCATCGGGCCCAGCAATCCCTGCGGCAATGCCCAGCGGCGGCGCATCGGCCGGGATTTCCATGAATGATTCGCGCGTGGTATCAAAGAGCAGCGGTGGTTCATGACCCGCATTGGTGATGCGCGCTACCCCGGTGGTAGGATCGAATATACCGCCCACCATCGTGACAAACATGCCATGCGAGTTTGTTTCGCACAGCTCGCTGTTAATCGCGTTCAACAACTGCCCAGGGTGTTCACTACTTTTGGCAAGGCACCGAAATAAGCTGGACGTTTTAGCCATCAACAACGCTGCATTCATGCCCTTGCCTGAGACGTCGGCAATGTTGAACCAGATGCGGCCATCGGGAAGGGCCATAATGTCATAAAAGTCGCCTGAGACGGCACGGGCTGGAATATTGATGCCGTGGATTGGAAAATCTTTAGGTGAAGAGTGGGGCAACAAATCGCGTTGAATTTCTGACGCCAGTTCTAATTCGTGACGTTCGCGATCTTGCTCTACCAGGCGTTCGGCCAAACGCAAGTTGTTGATGGCCAGTGCGGCTGCGCGCGATAACGTATTCAGTAATGAGAGATCGCTGTCGGTGAACAGTTTATCGCCTTCAGTCTTGTTGATGACCTCAATCGCCCCTAAGCGTTCGCGGCCCACCGTCATGGGAGCCACAAGAATCGACTTAGTTACAAAGCCGGTTCGGTCATCGACCATGGCGCCAAAATCAGCATCGGCGCTGACGTCGCGCACGATTTGCGCTTCTTGCTGCTGCACCGCGCGACCGACGATGCCTGCGGTGCTGGGAATACGAAGCCCGGTAATATCGACAGGGCCATAGCACGCCGTACACACCAACGCGCTGCCCTGGTCATCCAACATAAACAACGACGATGCCTCGGCCCCGACGTGTTTGGCGATACGCTCCAACGCCGATTTAGCCACCGTCGCAAAGCTATGAGATTCGCTAAACACCATGGTCATCTCAGCGATCAAGCTGAGGTGATCTTTGACCTGCACACCGGAAAGCGGGGGTGATAGGACATGGACAGCAGCGGGGGCCAAAACAGCACTCATGGGCTCGACTATGCCGGTTTCCCTGGCCCCCGTAAATTATTAGCAGTGTGGTTTTGCCTCACACCCATCAATTAAGCTCAAGGATTATAGCGCCTTGCCAGCGCGCTTACTCTAGCTTAGGCAGCGATCATGGCCGAGACAGACCCAACGACAGGTTCGACGCCGCGCGCAGGCAACGTGCTTAAGGCAGACAACGTGCCCAAGACCGTCAAGGCGCGCCACTACATCGAGGCCGGATTGGCCTGGATGATGATGAATGGATTTAAACGCCTGAACTTAACCACCGCCTCAAGCTTTGGCGGATGGCTGGCCCGCACCCTGGGGCCCCTGACAAAACCCTGGCAAATCGCAAAGCGCAATGTTGCCCGTGCAATGCCTGAAGCCAGTGTGGGTGAACAACGCAAAATGGTTCGTGACGCGTTCGATAATTTCGGCAGGTCGATGGTTGAGTATTCGCATTTGCGACGCCTCTGGCGCAGCCGATGGGATGGCGTGATCGACGTGCAGGGCGAGGGCCTGGCCTGGGCAGTGCAAGACAGGCGGCCATCGATTGTGTTCACCGCACACATTGGCAATTGGGAACTGGCACCCCTGGTGCTTGCGGCACGCGGTAAGCCCGCCCTGCTGGTGTACCGCGCGCCCAACAATCCGCTCGTGGATACCATGATCGCAACTGTGCGTGGCCAATACGCAGCAGGGTTAGCCCCCAAGGGGGCTGATGGCTTGCGCCAAATTATTTCGCACATCCAAGATGGCGGCACGGTTTATATGGTGGTCGACCAGAAAACCAATACTGGCCCAGCGATTCCGTTCTTCGGGCACGGGGCGCACACCGGCAAAGCCATTGCACGCATTGCGATGAAGTATGGATGCCAATTGATCCCGGCGCACTGCGAGCGCGTGAGTGGCAGCCGCTTCCGCGTCACGTTTGAACCCCCATGGAAAATTGAAGGTAACGCATCAGACGAGCACGATATTTATAACGCACTCGCGCGCATTAATTCGAAAATCGAAGACTGGGTGCGCGCCAGCCCAGGCCAATGGATGTGGATGCACAAACGATGGCCAGATTAGATACATCAAGTCAGGCCAAACCATGCCCGTTGTGCGGCGGTG
>JANLSL010000361.1:0-2814 GCA_031362385.1 Alphaproteobacteria bacterium
GTTGCTGTCTGAGCAACCCCTCACCCCGACCCTCTCCCCTAAGCAGGGGGCGAGGGAGAAGAATTTTGTGGCAAACTTTTTTACCCCTCGCCCCCGGAGCAATGCGAACGGGGGAGAGGGATGCGGAGCGTTAGCGAATCGAGTGCTGAGCTTACGCGAAGCTGGGTGAGGGGGCGATTCAACTTTAAACAAAAATGCTCTAAAATGACAAACTCCATCCGACATTTTCAGTTCGGCAGGCTGTGGCTTTTGATTCAGTGGCCTTGGCGTCTTCAGCAGTGTCGAGTTTGATCGTCTCGGTCACTTCACGGCAGGTAAATCCGCCCATGCGATGCTCGGCTGCGGCCATGGCCGTTCCGGAATGGCCCTCAAGGTTCCAAAAAATTACTTCGTCTTTGGTGTTTGTTAGGGCTTCGAATTGAACCATAGACTGCAAAATCAACTCGTCTTTGGTCATGGTGTCAAGAATTTCAGGCGGCAAGACTTCCAGAATTTTTTTGCGCTCTTTCGAGAGTGGCTTGGCGAGCTTATTACTTTTTGTCGCCTTCGCGGGTGTTGGCTGTGGGCGAGGCGGCGTTGCCATTCGTCGTGGCTGCGGCGGTGGACTGTAGACTTGGCGTGGCGGATAGTATCGCGGCCCGTACATCATGCGCGCCGGAATTTGCTGCACTGTGCGGGTCACGGCTTGAGACGTGCCAGTTGCGGCATAACTTATCGCGCGGCCAACAGCGCTGACTGTTCCAACAACCGCACCTGCGACCATCGATGCCGCTTGATAGGCCATACAGCCCGACAACCCCACTGTCGCGGCGCATACCGAAACAACAAGGAGTGCGTTTGATCGCATGAGACGCTGCTTGATCACAACTATCCTAGCATCGCTAACACGTCGTTGGCGGCGCGCTCGCCTGACTCGTAGGCACCTTCCATGCCGCGCTCCATCACGGCAGTGTGTTCGCCAGCGAAATGAATATTGCCATGCCGGTCTCGCATGTGGTTAGCGTATTTGGTGACTTGGCCTGGTCGCCAGAAAATCCAATCGCCCGCACCCCACGCTTCACGATGACACGATTGAACTAATAGTGGTTCTAAAACGCCCTTGGTTGACGGGCGTATTTTTGCGATTTCGGCCAACGTATACGCCGCGACTTCCTTGTCGGTCATGTAGTTGTATTTGAACGCCTCGTTGCCGTTGATAAAGGCAATCGCTGAAGTGGCTTCACCTTTGGGGCCACGCGTCAGAACGGTGAAGCGCTCAACGGGCGAGTCAGTCCACATGCCAGCGGGTAAGCCATCCATTTCCCAATATGGTTTCTTAAAGGCGAAATGGACCTGAATCGAGATGCCCAACTCCATGTCCTGAATAGCTCCGGCGATTGAACCTTGCATTTGAGGCTCGAACTTCATCCATTTCACTTTTGGGAAGGGTGCTGAGACCACAACCTGCTTGGCTTTGTATTCAGTCTCATCGCCGCAGCGCACCGTGACTTCGCGGCCAGTGTCGGTAAAGCTGATCACCGTCTTATTCAGGAGCACTTTGTTCTTCAGCGCATTGGCCATGGCCTCGGGCATGCGCGAGTTGCCACCCTCAACTTGCAATGCGGGCGGTGGGTTGTTCTCGCGTCCGAAGTTTCCTCCACCACCCATGCGTTGGTTAAATTCACCAACGGCATAACGGCGCAGCTCATGCAAAGCAGAGGTATTATCGACGTGGTCGGAGTGAATCACCACGTTCATGAGACGTATTGTCTCTTCATTCAGTTTCAGTACGTTGCGCAAATATTCTGAGTGCGGAATGTCGAAGCGCTGAAACTCAGGCAGCAGCCAATCATCCAGCGCCCGCCCACCCAATGGGTTATTGCGATTGCTAAGTGTGGCCAACAGCGTATTGGGCAGCATCTTGCGATCATCACCACTAAGTGGGTTGAGCTTATGTTTCTCCCACTGTTCAGGCAGAATGTTCTGGCCTTTGATCGTGTACATCCACTGGCCCGGCGGGCCCAATTTGACGGGCGGAATAAGTTTCAGGCCAACGCGTGAGGCGGTGTCGATCATGCGCGCGTAATTACCGCCGATAAGTTCGCCACCAGCTTCGGGGTTGCCCGGCACATTCATCAACGTATAGACGCGCCCGCCCACCCGGTTCCGGCCCTCGAGAACCTGAACGGTAGCACCTTGCTCTTCCAACAGCATGGCGGCGTAAAGGCCTGATAAACCAGCCCCAACGACCACAACGTCAAACTTAGTAGCGGCGCGCGCTGACTTTGGCAGCAGACCACCGGCGATGAGCGCTGTGGATGCTTTCAACAAGGTACGGCGTGAAGCTGGCGTTTTCAAGAATCCCTCTCTTGGCGTTTGAACCACAACTACCTAAGCTAGCGCTTACAAGCGTAGCACGGCAAAGGGGGTTTTCGGGATGCTTTCAATTGGCACACCGACATTGTGGCTGATCATTGCAGAAAATGTTGTTTTCTTCGCCATTGCGTCATTGATCCTAGGGGTCGGGGTGTTGCGGTATCGCGGTACGGCACCATTCCCTGGCCCTTTGCGCCCGTGGCCGGCCTGGTTTCAAGTGTGGTTCCGGGTGATTTGGATTGCTGGCTTTTTGTTGCCGATTGCGACGCTGGTCTACTTTGGATTTATACCGGGCGACAGCGCGGTGATGTTAGCCTTAGCGCCCTATTTCATCATGTTTGTGATGCAAATTATCAGCGAGCAGTATTTGTACCAGGTCCACAAAAGCCCCATTTGGGTAGCCGTGCCGTGCCTCTATTTGCCGTGGCGGCTGTGGCAAGTGGTGCGTGGCTTTCAGGC
>JANLSL010000370.1:0-3424 GCA_031362385.1 Alphaproteobacteria bacterium
TGATAATCTCGCGCGTCATTGCACCCTTACTTTAAAAATTGATGTGGCGCTTTAAGCGTTCAGCCCACCGCGCATCGCCTTCTATCTCAATTTGGCGCACAGCAGAATCAGTTTTGTCAAAATTAAATGCCAAGGCCAGGCGGCGTACTGGGAGCAAGGTGCCCAGGCGCTCAGGCCATTCGATCACACAGATCGCATTTGAAAAGGCTTCTTCTAGCCCAAGTTCAGTAGCCTCTTCCGGTGATGTTAAGCGATACAAGTCGCAGTGCCAAAGCTGGCCTTTGGAAGTGTCGTAAATTTGGACCAAGGTAAATGTGGGGCTTGGGACATCATCATTTGTATGTGTGAGTGCGTGTACAAATGCGCGCGCAAATGTTGTTTTGCCGGCACCAAGCCTGCCTGATAGCGCAATAATGTCACCGGGCGCCGTGAGGACTGCCAGCTTTGCAGCCAGGTGCTCAGTCTCAGCCACCGTTCGGCATTGAATGCGGGCCATCACGTTCATGGGCTTTAAGCTCATGGGCTTTAAGTGCGCCGCAGCGTTGGTGCGGGGGCATCGCCGACGGGCACAGTCCAAATCAGAGCGCCGTCTTCACCGCTGACGGTTTCGGTCAGAGTGTCATCTTGCCCACTTGCCATACGGCGACAGAACTCAACGGCAAGGCGGGCTGATGGCACATCGGCAATGTTCTGGCCTTTGTAATCAATGCGGAAGGTCGCAGTCTCTGTGCTGCGTGAGATTGAAATCCCAACGTGGTGGTCTTCACCGCAATCTATGGCAGCGCTGGTCAAT
This sequence comes from Alphaproteobacteria bacterium, assembly GCA_031362385.1. Classification (GTDB taxonomy): domain Bacteria; phylum Pseudomonadota; class Alphaproteobacteria; order Rhodospirillales; family Rhodospirillaceae. Next base: position 794 of record JANLSL010000370.1, read on the forward strand.
AAGAACAACGCCAGCTTCAAGCGGCTTTCATCGGCAACAATCCAGCCCGCATCGCTGGCCCCCGCTACTGTGAGAGCAACGTCTTTTTGTTTAGCGGTTGGTGACAGGAGGCGGATGAGTCGCTCGGTTACAATCGCGATGTCCACGGCATCAAGTCGCAGCGCTTGACCCGTAGGGTTGGTGCTCATCAAGTCTTCGGCATCAGAGGTAATCTCGGCCAGCGCAGTCGCAAGCTTATGGAGGGGGCTGTCCTTTGTTTTGCTGCCCGCCAACTCGGATAGTTTTTCAAGCTCATCACTAAAGGCTGTAAAAAACCGACTCGCAATCCCAGACCTCAAACGTTCACTAGCTGCCGTGGTTTCTGCCTTGGTGCGCATATTCTGCACTGCGCGTTCTGGCGCCGATACATCGTTGTAGCAATACAGTACACCGCCATCGGGCAGGGGGACGGCAACAAATTCCAGGATCGAGCCGCGGCTGCGCACGACGCGGCCCTGTTGTGTGGCGCGCTGTTGGTCAAGGTTGAGCGCTGCTAAAAGTGTGGTGCGGTGGCGCGTGAAAACAACCTCATCGTCGAATAATTCTTTAAATGCGTCGACAACGCTGGCGAGCGGCGGGCCTTCTTGAAGGGCGACCACATTCAATTCCCACATCTCGGCAAATGCCGGGTTGGCCAAACGCAACCGCCCGTCAGCGCCGAATACGGCGACCGCTTCTTCCAAATTGTCGATGGTCTCACGTTGAACCGCGATCAACGTGTTGTATGAGCGCTCAAGGGCCAGTTTGTCGGTGACGTCCTCATACGTCATCAGCAGCCCGCCCATGGGATGGGGTGCCGTGGTCCGGCGCAGTGTCGCGCCATCGGGCAAATGCATCACGTCTTCGAGCGGTTCTAGTAATGAATTGAAACGTGCCAGCTCTTTATCTTTAAAGGCGGGAAAATCAGCCACCTCTGGCAAACGGCGGAGGTTACGCATGGAATCGAGTACTGCCGCATAACCAGGTGCCTCGCTCAGCCATACTGCATCTAAGTTCCAGAGCTTCGTGAACGCCGCATTATGAAACGCAAGTCGCATATCAGGCCCAAAGACGGCAATAGCTGTTCCCAAGCGTTCCAAAACGTCAGCTTGCGCTGCAGCTTCACGGCGCAGCCGGGTTTCTAATTCTTCCTGTCGCGTAATGTCATAGGCCATCCCGGCCGTGAGCCGGCCCGAGCCGTCGGACAGCAATGGGACATCCGTTTTGTTCGCAGGGGCTGAAATCTCATTTGCCGCTGGTTTCATCGGCGCTTCCATCACCTCCATCAGGCGACGGCTGCCGTCGAGCACCATGTGAAACGATGCTTTGCGTATTTCCACTGCCGCGCGTGCCGCAGCTGCCAGTGCGCGGGCTTCACGTACTGTGACACGCGGTGCAATCTCGCGGCCGCGCGCAACAACGTCGGCGGCACTTTTTCCATCGACCGCGGCCACGTAAGCGCGGTTGCAATAGATTAAAGACAAATCATCGTCACGCACCCACACCGGGGCATCAATGCTATCCAGTGCGACTTTCATCAACGTCGCTTCGCGTTTTAAGCTCGTGGTTTCTTCGGTCAAAGCTTCCACCGCGACTGCGCTCTCGGTGACGTCGCTCATCCACACCACGTCAGCCAGGATATCGCTATCTTCGCTGTGGGCCCGCACCCCGCGTGCCTCGATGCGCCTGTTGGTGGCCGTATGGCTCAGGCTCAGTCTAAAACCAACACCGGCGTCTTTCAGATGCAGCACAGCCTCACGCAACACATCTTGCGAAGGGCTTTCAAAGCCATCGAGAATTTCGGCAAATGTGGTTTCGCGCCCGCGCAACAAGTCGAGCAAGACCGATAATCGCCGCGAGCATTGTTCTTGGGGAGGTCCGTCAGTCTCAGCTGAGGGGTAGAACCATGCCACATAACCTTCAGGCGCAGTATCAAGTGCGGCGGCGAACATTTCTTGTGTGCGTTGAGCCCCATCACGCGCGCGCTCGGCGTTTTTCCAATGCTGATGTTGTCGCCACAGCACGGCCCCGACCACCGGCACCACAATGGCAACGGCAATCAGCCCGGCAATGAGCGGAAGATTCACATCATCCATGCGGCCTGCGGCACCTTAAAGCGCCGATCTTGCAATCAGGGCAAACAAAAAGCCCCAGCCAAGGTGGCCGTGAACGCCCAGAAGATCAAGAATCTTCTATCAGCATTTTCCCGAGAAGTGGTCTTCCGCTTGGCCCACCCAAAAAACCGCTCAGAGCGTTTTAGGGCGAAGTGGACTTCCGCTCGGCCGATAAAACGCGACCAAACAAGACTCTAGAGCGCGACTTCGATTCAATTAAAAGCAATCGCGCTCTAGTAGCGATAAGTCTCAGGTTTGAAGGGCCCGTGCGACTCTACGCCGATATAGCTGGCTTGTTTGGCACTCAGCTTGGTCAGCTTGGCACCGACTTTAGCCAAATGCAGCTCAGCCACTTTTTCGTCCAGCGTCTTGGGCAGCACATAGACCTTGTTTTCGTACTTGGCGCCGTTGGTCCATAACTCGATCTGGGCCAGCGTTTGGTTGCTGAAGGATGCGCTCATGACGAAGCTCGGATGGCCGGTACCGCAGCCCAAGTTCA
>JANLSL010000374.1:0-5330 GCA_031362385.1 Alphaproteobacteria bacterium
AGTCGCCTTCAAGCCCAAGCAAACCATTCCCTTGCCGGGCGAATACCGCATGCCGCTGGCCAAAGATCAGGTTATTTTTTCAAGACCGGTATACGCCTACCCCAGCAGTGCGAGATACACGGGCAAAGGCAATGCGAAAGACGCTGGGACCTGGATAAAGAATTAGAGGTTGATCGAGCTATTTAAATCTTGATCTTGATCACGCTCTTATTCTTGAGGTCGCATTTTCTCGAGAAAATGCTCTATGCCGCCGGCGGTTGGAACTTGGTGTCGTGCCCAGGAAAAGCTTCGTAGCCCTTGAGCATGTAATCCCAATATAACATCGGCAAGCCGGTGGTTTTGATGACCCAGTTAATCCAGCGTTCTTTGGCGGGATCGAGCGGCAAAGTTGGTGTCGGCTTGCCACCGTAAATAAATTCCGCCATCAGCGTTTTGCCATAGGCGGTTGTCAGTGGGCATGACGCATAGCCGTCGTAAGCTTCCTCGATCTGACCTTTGCGAATTAGGTGGTTGATGTTGCGCACCACAACCGGGGCCTGTTTGCGCACCGCCGCAGCGGTTTTTGAATTAGCCGTTGAGGCCGCATCGCCTAAGCCAAATACGTTTTTATATTTGACGTGCTGCAATGAATTGGCATGCACATCTGTGAACCCGGCCGCATTGGCAAGCGCGCTGCCCTTGAGCGCATCAGGAGCTGCTTGAGGTGGCGTGACATGTAGCATGGTGTAATCAAGCGTGATCTTTTGTCCCTGCTTGTCACTCGCAACGATGTCGAATGTGGCTTTGCGATGAGCCGCATCAATTTCGACAAGATTCGTATTGTACCGCACATCGATAGCGTGAGCGGCGGCGATCTTCACCAGCTCTTTGGCATAAAACGGCACGCCAAATATCGCAGGGGTTTGCGTGATAAATTTCACATCGACAAACTGACGGATGCCGCTTTTTTTCAAAAAATCTGCCGTAAGATAGGCGATCTTTTGCGGCGCACCTGGACATTTGATCGGCATTGGCGGCTGCGTAAACAGCGCAACATCACCGCGCTTGAGGTTCTGCAAACATTCCCAGGTGTACTCGACCGTATCGGCGGAATAATTGCTGCACACGCCGCCTTTACCAACGCTTTCTTTGAGACCTTTGACGCCATCCCAATTCAACTTAAGGCCTGGGCAGACAACCAGGTAATCGTAGGTGAGCTTTTCGCCAGATGTCAGCTGCACTGCGTTATTGTCAGGGTCAAAGCCAGCGGCGGCATCTTTAATCCAAGTCACGCCCGATGGAATGAGACCGGCTTCAGATTTTTTGGTGGCCTTCAGGCTGTAGGCTCCAGCACCCACTAATGTAAAAGCTGGCTGATAATAGTGCACCTCTGACGGCTCAATAATTGCGATATCGAGAGAATCTTCGTGGTCGTGACGACGTAGTTCTGCCGCAACCGTAATGCCCGCAGCACCGCCGCCGACAATAAGAATTTGATGATGATTCACAGCCGCCATGACGATCGATCTCCGCGCAATGTTAGCCCAGGTTTTGTTGGTATCAGTCCAGTCTTCCTAGGCAATGAAGTTGCACTACTGTACCCTCGATTCTACCTGGTCGCCAACCCATCACGAGACTTTGCGGTAACCCAAGACCTTGGGAGAAAACTGGACCATGAAACGCCATTTTCGCGAAATTTTATGTGCCGTGGCTTTGATTTTTTCCCCTACCGCTGGACATGCAGCAGACAACGCAACGAACGCAGATTACCGCCAGTTTTTATTATGGTGGGGTGGGGATTATGACAACTTAGCGCAAGCAGCCGCGCAAGAAGCCGCGCAAGAAGCCGCAGGTCGGCCGACCAAAGACCGCAACCAAGCAACACTTTTGTTTATGCGCAAAGTTGACCTGCCCGCCTTTGGTACTGATGTGTATTACGCTGAATGGCAAGACGCGAGAGAGCCCAGCAAAGTGACACGCCAGCGCGTCTACGCATTTGAGATCGACCAGGCTGAGAAAAAGCTCCGCCTGAATCTTCACATCTGGCCCGCCAATAGGCCAGAGTTTGTGGCGCGGACAACTGGAGCCTATCTCGATGCGCACAAGCTTAATGGCGTAACGCCCGCCGACATGGCGGGCCTGAAGGGCTGTGATGTTTTTTTTGATAAAACGGGGGATGCATTTTCAGGAGCAATGAAAAAAGGTGCGTGTGCTTTTCCGGCTCCGAATGGAACGCCAATTTATTCTTGGTCACAGATGAAACTGAGTGCCACTCAATTCAGCTATCTTGATGGGTGGTTCAATCTTGATGGCACACCGTTTCAACGTTTCACCGCTGATTGGTATGTATTCGACAAGAAAAAGTAACATATATTTCAAATATGACACTTCTGCACACAACATGTGTTTCGATTTCAGGTACGGGCGTTCTTATGCGCGGCGCATCTGGCAGCGGCAAATCAGATTTGGCTTTACGTTTGATCGATCTGGGCGCTGATTTGGTTTCGGATGACTATTGCGAAATCACCGTTGAAGACATGCAGTTAATAGCAACCGCCCCCCTCACTATCGCTGGAAAATTAGAGATCAGAGGGTACGGCATTGTGCAAGTGCCGCACATTGAAAAAGTCGCGGTGGGCCTGGTTGTTGACCTCTGTAAACCCAATGAGATTGAACGGTTACCCGAAACTACCACCGTAAAAATTGAGAATGTCGCCGTGGCATGGCTACGGCTTGACCCCTTCACAGCCTCAGCACCACACAAAGTTCGCATGATTGTGCGTACATTAAACGGCAGCATGCGTTGAAGTGCTAGGGCCTGCTGAGCGGCATGTGATAGATTGCCCTCATGAGTCCAACCGCTACTCGTTCACAAAACACTTCTCAGCCCCGCTTTGTGGTGGTGACAGGTTTATCAGGTGCCGGCAAAAGTGTCGCCTTACAGGCGTTGGAAGATGTCGGGTTTGAAACTGTCGACAATCTTCCCGTCGCGCTGATTAACGCCATCGTTACGGCTCATGAGGATCACTCCATTGCTGTGGGTGTTGATGCCCGCACCCGCGACTTCGATGCCGCGCGCTTGCTTTCGGTGATTGAGACTTTACGCCAGCAAAACAAAATGAATGTTGGCTTGGTCTTTGTGGATGCCGACACCGATGCGTTGGTGCAGCGCTATACCGAAACACGACGCCCCCACCCAATGGCCTCAGAGCGCCCGATCGCCGACGGCATTGAGATGGAGCGGCGCATGTTGGCGCCGCTGACCGCAGGGGTTGATCTCCTGGTCGATACCACGCGCCTGGCACCTGCAGATCTCAAACGTATTGTGCAAGGCCAGTTTGGCGGCACCGGCCAGCGCCGGATGCAAGTTTTTTTGATGTCCTTTGGGTATCGCAATGGCTTGCCGCGTGACGCCGATGTGGTGCTCGACGTGCGCTTTCTCAAGAACCCACACTATGATCAGGCCCTGCGACCCCTGACCGGAATTGACCCTGCCGTGGGCGCCTATATCGAGCAAGACCCGGCGGCGGCCTTGTTCCTCGATCGCACAACCGCGCTGATTGAGCCTCTGTTGCCTCTATACGAACGCGAAGGAAAGTCGTATTTCACCATGGCGATTGGCTGTACGGGCGGACAACACCGCTCGGTTTATATGGTAGAGCGCTTGAAACTTTGGTTTAATAAATTCAACATTCCGGTCGACGTTCGCCACCGCGATATGCCGCGGCACCATGTTTAGACGACCTCGGATCACGCACAGATAATCCTACACCTTATGTCGCAAACAAAATCTCTGATCGGACTTGTGCTCGTTACTCATGGTCGACTGGCCGTGGAGTTGGTCAATGCGATGGAGCATGTGGTTGGCCCGCAAGCACAAATCGCAACTGTTTGCATTGGCCCCGATGACGATATGGAACGCCGCCGCCAAGATATTTTAAAAGCCGTCGAAGGCGTGAATGCAGGTGCTGGCGTTGTTGTTCTGACCGATATGTTTGGCGGGACGCCCTCAAACTTGGCGATTTCGATCATGGAGCACGCGCCAGTAGAAGTTATCGCCGGAGTGAATTTGCCAATGCTGATCAAGCTGGCTTCGGTGCGCGGCAGCGAAGACCTGGCAACCACTGTGGCCCAAGCGCAAGACGCTGGTCGCAAATATATCAACGTTGCTTCGGCGCTCCTCGGCCAAGGCAAGTAACCCAGCCATGAGCGAAGCTCAGCGCCGCGCGGCCGAGATTTGCAACAGCAAGGGCTTGCATGCCCGCGCGGCTGCACGGTTTTGCAAAACGGCTGAGCAATTTGAATCTGATATCTTTGTCCGCCGTGGTGAAACAGAAGTTTCCGGGCGCTCGATCATGGGCTTGATGATGCTTGCAGCAGCGCAAGGCACAACCATCGAAATCACTGTCACGGGTGATGATGCTATCGCAGCGCTTGATGCGTTGTGCACTTTGGTTGCAAACAAGTTCGATGAAGAATAAACGCAGCCCATCAAAAACCCCCGAACGCACATTTGCCGGTATGGCGGTGGGCACAGGGGTAGCTATTGGTGTTGTGCACCGGCACGATTCGCGCGCCGCGGTTCATGTGCGCGAAGTACATATTTCATCAGCGAAGGTGCGCAGCGAACAGCACCGCGTGCTTGAGGCAGCCTCGCGCGCTGCGGGGCGCATTGAGGCTCTTCAAACCGAGGCCAAGCGCCTCTCAGGTGCGGCCGGCGAAGAGATGGGCTATTTGCTCGATGCCTATCATCAAATGTTAAGCGGCTCGCGGCTCATTCGTGGTGTGCAAAAGCGTATCGATACTGATCAAATTAATGCTGAGGCTGCGGTGATGAAGGAGATCGGCCTGATGGTCGAAGCCTTCGCGACGATGGATGACACCTATTTAGCCGCGCGCGCGGATGATATTCGCGAGGTTGGGCGCCGCCTCGTGGATGCCTTAACCGGCAAGAAGACCCGCGCACTCGCAGCTCTGCCGCGTCACGCCGTGATCGTGGCTGATGAACTGTCGCCTGCTGACACTGCTTCACTTGACCCCGAGAATGTCGCGGGCCTGGTCACGTTGGTCGGTGGGGTGGAAAGCCATACGGCCATTGTTGCGCGCTCGCTTGGTTTACCTGCCGTCGTCGCCCACGACGATATCAGGACACACGCGCGCAACGGTCAGCCGATTATTGTCGATGGCGTGAAAGGGTTGGTGATCCTTCAGCCGACGGCCAAAACATTAGCAACATATCGCCGCCGCAAGATGGCTTTACAGCGCGAGCAAAAATCGCTGCGCAAACTCACCTCGGTTCCCGCCGTCACTCAAGATGGCGTGGCGATCAAACTGATGGCTAACATCGAGCT
>JANLSL010000389.1:0-1993 GCA_031362385.1 Alphaproteobacteria bacterium
CTGGGCGTGGTCACGGCGTTGTCATGTCCTTGCATTCGACGCACGCGGCTTTTGCCGCTGGGGGCAATCGATTATACCGTGAGGTGAATTGGTCCGTCCTTCGCCCAGGCCTATTGATGACATTCCTCGACAAAGTACGCCGCTGCAACGCCCGCGATCTTTCGCGGTATCAGCCGTTTTTGATTGATGGCCAGCCCTTTGGCTATGTGGCTCCGGCGCGCGCGGCAGTTCTGGCGCGCTATCCACACGTGTTTCATGTGGCACCCCATGCCGTCAGCTTTAACAATGGTTTAGACACCCCGGCAGCGCGAACCACCGCCATAGACCGCATTGCCAACGACTTAACTGCTTCTGGTCTGTTCCTGCCACGATTGGGCGAGGCCTATGCGGTGAAAGAAAACTGGCACGACCCTGAACAACTGCGCATCGACCGATCTTTAGTTCCAGGATTTGGCTTTCGTGCTTACGGCGTGCATGTGAACGGATTTGTGCGCAAATCATCGGGCCTGCATATGTGGATTGGAACGCGCGCCCTGGACCGGCAGGTAGAGCCGGGCAAGTTCGATAATATGGTGGCGGGCGGACAACCCGCCCAGCTGGGCCTGATGGAAAACCTGATCAAAGAATGCGACGAGGAAGCCAGTTTACCAGCAGCCATTGCTGCAACCGCCACGCCCGCCAGCCAGATCAGCTATTGTTTTGATGCCCCCGAAGGCTTGAAAGTCGATAGCCTGTTTTGCTTTGACCTCGAATTGCCCACGCATGTCATCCCGTCAAATCGCGACGGCGAGATTACGAGCTTTGGGCTACATCACATCGACGAGGTTTTGACGTGGGTGGGTTCCACCGACCGGATGAAGTTCAACGTGAACTTGGTTCTGTTGGACTTTGCCATCCGCCATGGGGTGATCAGCCCGGACTTTGAGAGTGCCTACGAAACGGTCGTTTTAGGCCTTCATCAGCGGCCATAATAATTTATATATTTCAATAGGTTAATAGATTTTTAGGGCCCTTTTGGTTGACTTGTGGAGCCAGCTTGGGCATTGATGCCTACGCTAAATATAAAGACCATAATATTAAAGACCGGCGCCAGCGGCGCGGCCCGACCACCACCACGCTATCGCTACCACCGAGCAGGGATCGACCGCGACATGCACTTTCTTGATTTCGAGAAGCCAATCGCAGAACTGGAAGGCAAAATCGCCGAGTTGCGGCATTTGTCTGATTCAGACGGCATGAACATTGCCGAAGAAGTTGGCCGCTTGCAGGCCAAGGTCGAGCGCGATTTAACCTCGACGTATTCCAAGCTGACGCCCTGGCAAAAGGCGCTGGTGGCACGCCATCCCGACCGCCCCCATACGCTCGACTACATCAAAGCCTTGGTCGATGATCATATGCCGTTAGCGGGTGATCGATTGTACGGCGAAGATGCCGCAGTGGTGGGCGGACTGGGCCGCATTAAGGGCCGCAGCGTGATGGTGATTGGCCTTGAAAAGGGCCGCGATACCGAAACCCGCATCAAACACAATTTTGGCATGGCGCGACCTGAGGGTTACCGCAAAGCGCGGCGCTTGATGTTGCTGGCCGACAAATTCGGCATCCCGATTATTACCTTTGTTGATACCGCTGGTGCTTATCCAGGTGTGGGCGCTGAAGAGCGCGGTCAGGCTGAGGCCATCGCGCGGTGCATTCAAACCTGCCTTGATGTGCGCGTGCCATTGATCTCGTTGATCATCGGTGAAGGCGGATCGGGCGGCGCAATCGCGTTAGCCACCGGAAACGTTGTGCTGATGATGGAACACTCAATCTACGCGGTCATTTCGCCCGAGGGCTGTGCTTCGATTTTGTGGCGCGATGGCGAGCAATCAAAAACAGCTGCTGAAGCGATGAAAATTACCGCGCAAGATTTAGAGCGCCTGGGTGTCATTGATGGCATCATTCATGAACCTATCGGCGGAGCGCACCGCTCGCCGGAAGCGGCCGTGACCGCAGT
>JANLSL010000394.1:0-19392 GCA_031362385.1 Alphaproteobacteria bacterium
GCGTCTGCCGTGCCGTTCGCGACAAAGGCCCAGTCGTCAGCGCTCAGGTTGCGGCTCAGTGCCTATCTCGCCCCGATCAGTCATACGGTCGCGAACATCGTCAAGCCGTGGATCAAAGCCGTCGAGGCTGAGGCGGACGGAAGCCTGCACTTTGACACCTATGCCGGTGGCTCGCTCGGCCGCAGCGCCTATTCGCAATTTGATTTGCTACGCGCCGGCATTGCCGACGTGGCCTTCATCCAACCCAACTATACCAGTGGTCAATTCAAGCAGCTGCAAGTACTGGAAATTCCACTGCTGACGCACAACGCCACCGAGGCATCGGTGCTGGCATGGGAGCTTTATCAACGCGGCTTGGTCAAAGGCTTTGAGGATGTTCACGTGCTGGGCCTATGGACCGCAGAGCCCGGCAATTTATTCATGCGTGTGCCGGTGAAAAGTTTCGACGACCTGAAGAACATGAAAATTCGCAGCGCCGGACGCTTGGAAGGCGAATTTATTGCCACCCTCGGCGCCACCTCAGAAGCAATGCATCCGGCAGATGTTTATGAGGCTCTGCGCCGCCATACCATCGACGGCACCGTGCAAGGCCTAGTCGCTGTGAACACGTTCCAAGCTTACCGCGTATCATCGCACATTATTAATGCGCCGTTCGGCGTGGTTTCATTTGCCATGGTCATGAATAAGCGAAGCTGGGAGAATTTGCCGGTCGCACTTCAGCAGATTATCACCCGCAACAGTGGCCAGCGTTTAGCGCTACTGGGCGGGCAAGCCTATGACAAGCGTGTGGCTGAAATCGACAAAAAGTTTCGCGCCCTACCTTCACTCACGTACATCGAGCCCAGCGCCCATGACATTGAGCAACTGCGTGTGGCCGTAAAACCGCTCGCTGATGCGTGGATCGCCCGCACCGAGAATGGCGCTGAAACTTATGCTGCTGCGCAAGAAATTCTGGGCCAGCTTCGCTCCAAAGAGCGGGCATCGTAATGGCCGAGCATCAAACAACGCCGACCACCTTCGAGCGCGCCATCGACCGCACCGTTGATGCCATTGCCGGGCTTGGTTTCTTGGGCCTCGTTTTCATCGCCTTCCTGACCATGATTGATGTGGTGTTGCGCTACCTCAACATGGCGCGCTTCGAAGGCCTGCATGATTTAACCGAGGTGGCCTTTGGTCTGGTGATTGCGTCATGTTTCCCCGCTGGACTAAAAAAGGGCAACGCCGTCACCGTGCGCATGTTTGGTAAAGCATTGGGGCCCGCACCACATGCGTGGTTTGATGTGTTTGGCGGCGCGCTGATGTGGGTGTTTTTTGCGTTATGCGCCTGGCAGTTCTGGGCGCGCGCGATCTTGTTTCAAGCCGCCGGGCGCACAACCTCAACCCTTGAATGGCCCACTGCCCCGGTGTGGTGGCTGGTTGCCCTGTTGATGGCCATGTGCGTGCTGGTGCAAAGCTGGGTGCTCAGCCAAAGCGTGAAGGCAGCACTGCAAGGCCGCCCGCGTGACGTTCACGATGGGCACATGGAATAATGGGCATGGAACCCACCACCGTCGGCGTACTGGTGCTGATTGGCCTGTTCGCCATGATTGTACTGCACGTGCCGATTGGCGTTGCCTTGGCATTGTCGGGCTTCGTTGGAGTTGGCGTGCTCATCGGCTGGGAGCCAGCCATCGGCCTGCTGGGCATTGAACCCGCCCAAGCAATGGCCAGCGAAGAACTGGCCGTCATTGCCATGTTCCTGCTGATGGGGAATTTTGCGGCGGCGGCGGGATTGTCGGGCGACCTGTTTAAACTGGCGCAGGCTTTTATTGGCCACCGTCGCGGCGGATTGGCCATGGCCACCATCGCAGGCTGTGCTGGCTTTGGCGCGGTCTGTGGGTCGTCGGTCGCCACTGTCGGCACCATGGCACGCATTGCGTTGCCAGAAATGCAAAAGCGCGGATATGCCACCCATTTGGCAACCGGCAGTATCGCATCGGGTGCTACGCTGGGCATTATCGTGCCGCCGTCTGTGATTCTCGTGCTGTATGCCATTCTGACCGAGCAATTCATCACCGCATTGTTTGTGGCGGCGGTGGTGCCGGCAATTTTCGCAACCATCGGATATTTAGCCGCGGTTGGTGTTTATGTCTGGATCTACCCCGAGACCGCACCAGCGGGTGAGCACTCCAACTGGGCCGAGCGCCGCAGCGCCTTGCGCAACAGTTGGGGCGTTGTGCTGTTGGCCGCCATTGTCTCAGGCGGAATTTACACCGGCGTTTTCACGGTCAACGAGGCTGCTGCTGTGGGTGCGGCGGTGGCGGTGTGTTTTGCATTTTTCCGGTTGGGTTTTCAGCGCGAGATTTTCTTTTTCAATTTAAAAGAGACCGCTGCATCAACCGCACTCATTTACCTCATCATAATTGGCGCAAATATATTCAGCTATTGCATTACGCTATCTCACCTGCCCGACGTGCTGATTGGTTTTATTACCGACCTTCAATTGCCAAACCTCGCCGTGCTGATGCTGCTGCTCGTGATGTACATCATCCTGGGCAGTATTTTCGACACCGTGGCGGCGATGGTGATCACCCTGCCCTTTGTCTACCCCCTGATTATCTCAATGGGCTACAGCCCAATTTGGTGGGGCGTGATCAACGTGATCGTCATCGAATTGGGAATGATTACGCCACCTTTTGGAATTAATGTGTTCGTGATGCAAGGTATGGTGCCCAAAGTGAGTCTGTGGACGATCTACCGGGGCGTTACACCGTTTGTCATCGCCGACCTTTTACGCCTGTTGTTGCTGGCATTGGTTCCAGCGTTGACGCTGTGGCTGCCCAAAGCTGTGGGTTTGATGTAACGCAAACACGAGAGCGCCGTTCTCACGCTTGAATGTCGGCCAGATCAGTTCCCTTCTGATCGGGTCTGCTCAGGTGCGATCCAGCTTGTTTTACCATCTTTCGCGCGCTCAATGGCGGCCTGCAACACATCGCGCTCTTCGCACTTCTTTTTGCAAACCACTTCAAGCTTGGCGAGGTTGGCTTTGGCACCGTCCATATTGCCCAACTTCAAAAACAATTCGCCTTGATATTCCAAGGCACCCTTGTGCTTGGGGTCGATTTCCAAGGCCTTGTTGTAATTCGTCATAGCCTCGTCGTTTTTGCCCAGGTTGCGCTGACTAAAGGCCAGGTAGTTCCAACCATTGGCGTCTTTCTCTTTTTTCACCACATAGCCGACCAGGATTTTTTCGGCGGCGGCAAAATCTTTGGCTTCAACCGCCTTCACCGCTTTTTTGTAGTCGTCACTGGGCGATGGGTCGCTAGACCCCATAGCAAAAGCTGTTGAGGCCGTTAAGGTCAGTGCGACCAGAGCAGATGTCGCGATCGAAAATGTGCGTGAGGTCATGTGAACTCTCCCAGGTCATAAATTTGAGCATCCACTATAGCTCATTTTTACGGTGCTTGTCGCCAACCCTAAGCCAGCAGATCCGCCGCCAAAAATGCAAAGAAGACGCCAACGGTGTAAATGCCCAGCGAACCATAGAATGTTGCGGTGCCAAATGTTCGTAACCGCTGACAGGATTTGGCCAACGCAGGGTCGGCGGGGCACGGCGCGTGCCGATTGAGATATCGCAGACCAGCGACCAGCGCCAACATTGCGCCCGCCACGCCAAACACGATGGCTTTGTGTTCAGATAACACGACCAGTTGCGGAACTGCGCTGACCAGCCCCACCATGGCAGCGCCTGCCCCCACTGACACCAACAATGCCGGCAGCGCGCAGCACAGCAAACAACCGCTTGAAAACAGCAAGCTCATGGTCGACACGGTGATGTCGCGCACCGCGGTTCGTTCCAATGTTTCGATCATGCTAGGGCTGCCGCGCGATATCAACCACGGCATAACCCGCGTCAGTGATTAGCTTGGTTACAACCGCATCGCCGAGCGTAGCGTCGGGTTTGGTCTGCACGGTGACTTTTCTGCCTTCGAGGTCAACTTTAATGGCGGCCACGGCAGTTTGTTTCTTGAACGATTTCTCGATACCCGTCGCACAGAAAGCACAAACCATACCATTCACCGTGGCGACAATGGTTTCGGCGCGTGCTGCTGAAGCCGTGAGCACCGAAATTGTTAATAGCGTGACGATAACATTGCGCATGATGCACCTATATTAGAACTGTTGAACCCAATTGAACAGAACCTCGCCGCGCGTATTGACACCGCCTTCAGCGAGGAACGATTTATAAAAAAAGCGAACCATCGGCGTGACCGATATGGCGCGCGATTTCGCCGGATGATGATCGACTTGCAGCATAATCCACGTATTGAGATCATCGTAGTTGGCAAGATACGGTGCAAAACCAATGCGTGCGCGCTGCCATGCCGATTTTTCGATGTGCTGGGCGTACATCAAGCGCAGCTCGTATGACGTAAAAATGCGCCGCGTTTCGTAGTCGGCTAATACGCCAGTCCAAGCCGCGAACTGCGTATCATTCGGCCCCGCACCGTTGCGTTGCGCTAGACCCGCCCCGGTCATGGTAAAGATGTTGCCCTGACCCTCGGGCAGGTTCCATCGCTTGACTAATGTATTCACTTGCGGCCCCGCGACCGTGAATTTATCGCCGCTGATTTCTGTTTTGCCATAAAAACCCACAGCGATTTTGGGCGTCAATGTGTAGTCGACCGCAAGAGTGTAACCCGTTTCGTCATTCTCCTGCATGATCATGGTTCCGCCGACGTAGGAGATCGGCTTGGCAAAAACCGGCGCTGCAATCAATGAACTGACAAGGGCAAGACAACAGCCGCCATGCAGAGCTTTGTGAAGAAACATAAGACGCTAATCCTGAGATCGAAAATTCATGAATGGCGCTAGCCGAGTACGCAACAGCGCATCGGGCAAGCTGCCGCATATAATACGATGAATTTTAGACGGTCGGAGGCGGCAGCAGAGGCCGATAATGTGCCGAGCTGTAAGCGGCCATGGCACCAAAGCTCATGGCGATGGTGCTTGTTTGAAACGCTGGCATCGGCAGCATAGCGGCAATCGCATGGCTCGCACACATGGCCGCACAATCTCCGGCGTGGCTGCATGCGTCAGGATTGCACCCAGCATCAGGCGGACAGTTGCAGTTTGCCGACATTTCGTTTGAAGCCAATGCACTTGAAGCAGTCGCGGCATGTTGAAACGCATGCGTGCTTGCCAAGCCCGCAACAACGAGCGCCACAATCATGATTTGCGAGAGAATGCGCCATACGGATTTCATGCGTAAAGAGTACGCCTGTTTCTCAGGGCAGCATAATCACATCTCTGTCATTTGGATGGTCGTGCCTAATACACCACCACACTTCTAATCGACTTGCCCTCGTGCATTAGGTCAAAGGCCTTGTTGATATCGTTAAGCGGCATGGTGTGAGTTATCAAGTCGTCGATGTTGATTTTGCCTTGCATGTACCAATCGACAATTTTTGGCACATCGGTGCGCCCGCGCGCCCCGCCGAAGGCCGAGCCTTTCCACACGCGCCCCGTGACCAACTGAAATGGTCTGGTGGCAATTTCTTGCCCTGCGCCCGCGACACCGATGATGATGCTTTGGCCCCAGCCCTTGTGGCAGCACTCCAGCGCCTGGCGCATAACCTTCACATTGCCGATACATTCGAAACTGTAATCAGCGCCGCCATTGGTCAGGTCGATGACTTCTTTCACCACATCGGCGCTTTTGGTTGGGTTGATGAAATGAGTCATGCCGAATTTGCGGGCCAAAGCTTCGCGCGCCGGGTTGAGGTCCACGCCGATGATTTTATCAGCCCCCACCAATTTCGCGCCCTGAATGACATTGAGCCCAATGCCGCCCAAGCCGAACACGACGATGTTTGAGCCAGGTGTTGCTTTGGCGGTCCAGATCACCGCGCCGATGCCCGTCGTCACCCCGCACCCGATGTAGCAAACTTTGTCGAACGGCGCGTCGGGGCGAATTTTCGCCAGCGCGATTTCAGGCAGCACAGTGTAGTTGGCAAAGGTCGAGGTGCCCATGTAGTGCAGCAGGGGTTTGCCCTGCCACGAAAAGCGCGACGTGCCATCGGGCATCACGCCTTTACCTTGGGTTTCGCGGATGGCTTGGCAGAGGTTGGTTTTGCCCGAGGTGCAAAATTTGCACTGGCGGCATTCAGGCGTGTACAGCGGAATGACGTGATCGCCTTTTTTCAAGCTGGTCACGCCCGCACCGACATCAACCACCACACCTGCGCCCTCGTGCCCCAGGATGGCCGGGAACGCACCCTCAGGGTCATCGCCCGACAACGTAAAGGCATCCGTATGGCAAATGCCGGTGGCTTTTACTTCTATCAGCACCTCGCCCGCACGCGGGCCTTCTAACTGCACCGTGTCAATAACCAAGGGCTTGCCAGCCCCAACGGCGATAGCAGCGCGAACGTCCATGATCACTCCAACCCCTTGAGAACATAACGAAGGTTCAACTATGCCCGAGGCCGCAGTGCGCGTTCAATAGGCGTGCGGTGGCGCTTACGACGTTGCCTGATGTGCGGCTGAGAGGCATCATAGCACCAATCAAATTGAGGAGAGCACCATGGTTGATCGTCGGGACGTATTAAAGAGTGTGGCAATGGGCGCAGCAGGACTAACGGCGATGGGTGCCAATCAGGCAAGCGCAAAATCCAGCAACACTATCGAACTGAAGACGCAAAAAAACTACCCTGGCGTCGAAGGCAAGATGCTGGTCAACAAGCCGCGTGCTTACGCCATCATGGAGCAATTCAAGCTGGACGGCTTGATCGCGCTGAACCCAATCAACGTTTACTACTTTACCAACACCACGCCAACGATGACCAAGTTCCGCAGCGATGTCGGCGGCTTGGCCACGTTTGCCCGCGACCCCAAGCAACCGAGTTTTCTGATCACCAGCAATCCACAGTCGTGGGACCTTGTGAACGGCGACCGCGAAGTGCCTGAGGTAATCACCTACTCAGGGGCACTGAACTGGGACAACCCCACGCCCGAGCAGCGCAAAATTGAACCCAAAGCCATGATGGGCGGCTATGCCGTTCGCAAAGGTGCCAAGCTCACCGCGCGCGAGCAGCGCTGGGCCGATGCGCAAACCAAATACAACACAACAGCCGCCGCTGGCCCCGCGTGGGGCATCGTCAAGGCGCTGAAAGCATCGGGCCTGACCAAAGGCCGCATCGGCGTTGATGATATGCGCATTAAGTACATGCTGGATGAAATCGGCTTTGAGGGCATCACCATTGTGCCTGCCGAAAACATCATTCGCTATATCCGCATGGTTAAAAGCGAACCCGAGATTGCACTAATGCGCATCGCCGGATTTAACAACGGCATCGCGAGCATGAACACAATCAAAGCCATCGAAAAAGGCATGCGATTTGGCGAAATCGAAGATCGCTTTCGTGCCGAGTGCGCCGCATTAGGCAGCGAGATGACATCATTCCTGGCGGGCGTGACCATCGGCCTGCTGCCCGACGGCGAAACCGTGCCAGGCAAAGCATTCCTGATCGATGCGGTCAGCCACTTCCGCCAATACCATGGCGACTTCTCACGCACCGTATGCATCGGCGAGCCACCCAAAGATGTGCTGGCGCGGGCCAAGGCCAACAAGGCCGGTCGCGACGCCGTTCACGCCGCCATAAAACCCGGCATCAAGTTCTCGGAACTCACGAAAATTGGTTTTGAAACCCAAGTCAAAGCCGGCATGCCGCGTGAGATCCTGATCGTCAGTCCGCACACCTTGGGCCTGGAACACGGCGACAGCCCGTTCCGTATCGAAGGTCCTTACAGCAAGCCGGTCGATCACGTGCTGGAAGAGAACATGGTGCTGACGGTGGATCTGCCCTACATCGAAGTGGGCTGGGGTGCGGGCCATAACGAAGACTTGATCCGGGTGACGAAAACCGGCTTTGAGTATTTCAATACCCTGAGCGAGCCGTTGGAAGTGGTTTAAAAACTACCACTCAGCGTCAACGCATACGTGCGATCAAAGATCGCAACGCGATTATCTCGGCGCAACAGCGGCGTGAAGGCGCGATTGCCAATGAAAACTTCGCGGTTGCGCTCAGCTCCCGAATGAAGCATCCGCTTGACTTCAAACTTTGCTTTGATGCCAGGCAGTGCGCGCATCTCGACAAAAGCATTACCATCAAATTTACGGTTTAAAGCCTGCGTATAGTTGATGTCTGAAGAATATCTTAGCGCCTCATCATCAAAACTTACGCCGTAAGATAAATCACGCCACTGCGTATCGTGACGAAAGCCAAACGAATAGGCGTATTTGGGATAATCCTGAAATGGGCGCGGGCGCCCAGTAAAACTATCTGTTGAACGTGAATGGCGCACGAGCCCGGTGGCATTGAGTACAACGCCGGGCAGGCCCAAGCCCGACAACCGCACGCTGGCCTTTGACTCAAGGCCGTATGCGCGCCCCGCGCCCGTATTGCCAACTGCAGAAAGATCACGAAGTGGGCCGACAGGGATGACGCCCAATAAATCGCTGATGTCGTTGTAGAACGCTTTGAGCGAGACCACACCGCCATCTTTGCCTAAGCGGCGCTCATACGTCAGCGCGTATTCCCATGCCCGTTGCGGCACAAGATTGGGGTTGCCCGCATTGACAAGACCTGCACGCGCATCATCGTTAGCAAACGAGGCGACAAAGTCGGCAAAATTAAGCTGCCCGACGGTGCGCTGAATCGACGCCCGCAATTGATTCAAAGGTGCCAGATCATAGCGAATATCGATGCCTGGCCGGGGATAAAATAGCGAGCGCGTTTGGTTCACATCCGGACCGCTTTGTTTCAACCGCGAGTATTCAAACTCAAGACGCGCATCAACAAATAGTTTTGACGTTACTTGCCAATTTAAACTGGAAAAGGGTTCAATCCGGGTCTCTTGAACTTGAGACAGCCCATTGAATAACCGTATGGGCCGCAAGCCGCTGCCAGAATCAATCGACGTGCGCACATCCTCGTTCAGCGTATTGATTGCGGTTTCACCACCCAGTTCAGCAGTTACCGTAGGTGACCATGGCCATCGATATGAGCCGCGCAGGATTTTTTCGGAGTTTGAGCGGTCTTCTTTTTGAAGCTGGGTAATCTGCTCGGGCAAGCCGGCGGGGGTGAGCTTGAACGGACTTAAACGATTAAAGCTGCCGTCGGTGTAGACGAACAAACTTTTGAATTGGCCGCCACCGGTAAAGTCGTGGGTGTAGTCACCACCAATTTCCCAGGTTTTTTCTGCCGTTTGGCGCTCGCGATTATCAAGCCTGAGGAAACCCAGCGGCGGGCTTGGTATGCCAAATTGATAAGCGGGTTGGCGCTCAAAATCACTTTTGTCGTCATAACGACCGTTGAGCGAAAATTTATCGCCGTTGGAAAAAGCATAACTCGCGCTGCTGCTCAGAATATGCTCGTCGGTGACCATCTGATTGAGTTCAGTGTTGCGCTGAAAGGGCGCAGCCGTAATTGGATTAAAGTAAAACTCAACACGGTCACGCTGCAAAAAGCGCGGCGCTTCCTGGACCGAGACGTTATAGTTCAGCGCGCCCAGCGTGGCCGCATAACTCAGGCGTCCGCCCCAATCAACGCGGCCACCGGTGTAATTGGTTGCACTTGCTTCCCAGGTGCCCGAGCCAACCGAACCTTTCAATACCACGTTGACGATCAAGCCTTCGCTGCGCACGTCCAGCCCTGCAACAGCACCGCGTATTACCTCAACACGTTCAACTTGGCGGGCCTGGATGCGTTGCAAGGTTCCGCCGGTGTCGTTGGTCTTGCCCGAAATCCGCTCGCCGTTAATCAGGATTTGTTCGCCGGTAGATCCGAAGCCGCGCTTTTCAACTGCGTTAAACGAGCCCCCAGGCACAAAGCCCGTGTCGAAATTCAACAGATCTTGGATGCCGGGAATACGTTTAAGGATATCGACAGCGGTAACAGCATTGAACTGCCCAAAGAATTCAGGCCCATAAATAACGCGCGTGCCGTCATCTGACAGCCGCACGCCTGGCCCTTCGGGCGACGCGGCAGCTGGTGCCTGCGCCCAGGCTGGCGGCAGCATGAAACCCAGCCCCACCCCAACCACAGCACTCAAAAGCATCGCGCGCGAATAATGAGAAAAATATTTGAAAGCCACGTCTTAAACCTAGCCCCACCGGGTGCTTAAAAAAATAAATCGAAACCGTCGGGGCTTATCTAACTAAAGTTGATTTCACGCGGCAATAACGATATCCATTTTGTCCGCGTGGCCATCACGATTGGGTGCCATAGAGCACAATCAAAACCACCAAAACAACAATCGCTCCCATAATCCAGAGTGGGGTTTTGTCGCGGAGTAATTTCTTTTCACCCGAAGGTTGCGCCGTCATTTTTATGTGTGCCTCTTATGCAACATATCTGTATTAAGTATGGGGGGAAGCCCGAAAACCATAGACTAATTCATAGCAAATGCCAAAACCCATAGTTATATTAGTCCTTTATATCAATCGGTTCTTGGCAGTTTTAAGTGATCTAAATTGCCACGCTGGCAGCTCATGACCGCGAACAATTTTCGTAAAGTTGCTGTCATAATTCCGTTGCAACACTAGGGGGATACCACATGACTTTTTTTAAACGTACGCTGTTGGGTTCGACCGCAGCGCTCTTCGCACTCAGTTCAGTGCCCGCGTTCGCACAAAATACTAGTGGCATCGAGGAAATCGTTGTCACGGCACGTAAGCGTCAAGAAAGCTTACAAGAAATTCCGATTGCGATTACCGCTTTCTCCGGTGAAGAATTAAAGCAGCGCAATGCTGCAAACATGTACGACATCGCCGCTGCGACGCCCGGCATGACCTATTTCGAAAATATCAACAACACCTTGGGTTCGCCGGTTATTCGCGGCTTGAGCCAAACCGTCATCGCCTCACCCGACCGTAACGTCGCTATCTTCTATCATGGCGTTTTCTTGTCTGAGACCAATGCGTCAAACTTTGACTTGCTCGATGTGGAGCGCGTTGAAGTTGTGAAGGGGCCACAATCGGCCCTCTATGGGCGCAATGCTTTCGCCGGCGCGATTAACTATGTGCCCGGCAAAGCAACCCTCGAGAAGAAGTTTGGCTCGATGGAAGCTACCGTTGGCACCTACGGCCGCTACTCTTCGAAGGGCTACATCAACATGCCAATCGGCGAAACCGCAGCCCTGCGTGTCGCAGCGGGGTATGACAAGTTCGATGGTACAATCAAGAATTTCTTGGTGCCAGGCACACACGTTGCAGGCAACACTACAAAAGCTGTCTCATGGGATTTCCTGTTGAAACCAGCAGACCCTGTGACCATCAATTTGTTCGGCTTCTGGACCAATGATAAGCGCGATAATGGTGCGACGTTCATTGTGCCGAACAATTGCGGCCAGACCAGTAACGCCAACCTCGCGAAGACTTTCTTCTGCGGCGCGGTCCCAACGGCTAAGACTGTCGGTGTTGACCCGCGCGCGTCGGGCAACCATCGCCGCGGCTACATTGTCGGTGCAGAAATGAGCTATGATTTCGAGGTTGCGACCGCGACCGCGATGGCCGCCGTCGAAGACATCGATCAATGGCTCTATGTCGACCACTCGTATTCTGAAACGGGCGCAGCCAACCCTTACGGTATTTCTGTCACTGGGCCATTTGGCCCCGCAGTCCGCTTTGCACCGGTAAGGGACTTTGTCGGAAATGGTACGCCAGCAAACCCTGACAATACGAAGGACTTTGATGCTGAGTTCCGTTTGGAATCTGCGCAAAATCAAAGTTTCCGCTGGTTGGCGGGTTCGTCGATGTATCGCCACAACGATGACAATACGACCGCGGTCGGCATTGATACGAGCGGGCTGGCTGCCAATGAGTCGGTCCGTTCGGCCATTGGGTCTCTGCCAGGTGTTGCGCGCCCCAACCCATTTCCGAATGGTGCCATCGTAGGCAATACGCTACGCACTGATCACGCCTGGGCCGTTTTCGCCAGTACTGATGTAGACATTACCGATGCCTTTACGGTGGGTGCCGAAGCCCGCCATGACAAAGACAAGCGTTATCAGACGAACCGCTTACTTGCGCTGAGCACTGCGCCAGCAACGCTGAACCCGCAGTCCCGTGTTGACAAATATTGGACCTACCGGTTCACAGCCGACTACAAAGTAACGTCGAACGCATTGGTTTATGCCTCGGCTGCCAAGGGTTATCTATCGGGCTTCTTTAACGGGATCTTTGATAACTTTGCGCAGGTCCCAATTCCGCTAGCCTTACAAAACTACGGTCCGTCAACCAACTGGACCTACGAAGTTGGGGCCAAAACGTCTTGGATGGATGGCCGTTTGATTGCGAATGCCGCACTTTACAAAATTGATTACAAAGGCCTGCAAATTCAGGTGACCCCTCAGCCGCCACTGATCACAGCCCTGACAAGTAACGCTGCGTCGGCAAAATCCAAGGGCTTTGAGCTGGAATTGACTGCCAAGGCAACTGATCACTTCACGGTCTCTGGCAACTATGGCTATTCAAATCCGAAATACGGCAAGGGCGTAGTTGACCTGGGTGCGGCTCGCTACTGCGGTAGCCAAGTTGAGGGCACCGGACCAACCCAATTGGTTTCGTCCTTACGCCTGTGCACGACTAGCGTGGGTGGCAATAAGTTGACCCGCACCTCCAACCACACTGCTTCGGGCTCGTTGGTGTATGATGACAGCATCAATGCCGATTTGGCATACTCGCTGCGTGGCGACATCCGCTATCAATCCAGGCAAAATACCCGCTCTATCGGCTTGCAATGGATCAGCGGGCGCACCTTGGTGAACTTGCGCGGCGCTTTAACCTACCAAGAAAACCTAGAGTTCTCGCTGTGGACCAAGAACGTGTTCGACAAAGTGTATGACACCATCGTCATCGCTCAGCCTTTCTTTGGAACTGACTTCCCGGTGTTCCAATCAAACATTGGCGTCGGCGATCGTCGCACCGTAGGTGCCACGGCCCGCTACAAATTCTAAGAATAAAAAAACCACATAATGAAAAGGGCCTCGGTTGGGGCCCTTTTTTGTTGTGGGATGTTCGTCGATAACACTCGGGATCTCGACAGCATTTGTGGCTCTCAATCATTCGATAGTGGAGTTCAATCACTCAAATCAGGGCCGCAGCATAGGATTTCACTTTTTTGGCGAGCGTTGCTGACGGGACACAGTGAATATTTGCCTGATTTATATGGCTTTTTGAGAAGCGATGCCCACCGAGTGACTTGGCATACTCTAAATGCATGATCGATTTCATGGCCAAGCCACCACGCCTTCGTTAGGGTGAGTACCAGCTAAGATCACGTGCTCTTTTGATGAGTAGCGCGCGGTCATGTCGAATAAAGGCACTCAGTCGCGTATCGTGATGGCCTAGGCATTCGTTTTTGAGATTTTTGGGGGACCTAAGACAATGAAAACTGTGAAGCGCGCCCTGCTGGGCTCGACTGCCGCGATGATGGCATTTACCGCAGGCGCTGCTTGGGCGCAAAATACAGGTGGTATCGAGGAAATCGTGGTCACGGCACGTAAACGTGTTGAAACGCTGCAAGAAATTCCGATTTCGGTTTCCGCGTTCACGGCGGACAAGATTGCGGAACTCGGTGTCAACAACCTGGAAAGTCTCTCCTCTTATACTTCGGGCTTCGTTTTTCAAAACACCGCTGCGGGCGGCTCAGGCGGACGTCAGAACCCTAGTATCCGGTTCCGCGGCCAAGGCGTGCAGGCAGAAAACGGCGCCGCTCGCGCCGGAGCCGTGTTCTGGAACGGCACCTACATTTCTGATGGCGCAGGCATTTTGCCGCTGATGGATCTGGCTCGGGTTGAAGTGATCAAAGGGCCGCAGACTGCATTCTTCGGTCGCAATACCTTTGCTGGCGCAGTCAATTTCATTCCGGCCGAACCTGGTGATCAATTCAAGGGTAAGGGTTCGGTATCGTTCTCGCCGTCAAATGAAAGCAGTTACAACGTCACCGCCGCTGCAGGTGGCCCCGTCACCGATACCTTTGGCCTTCGCCTGGCTGCGATGATTGAGCGCGTCGGCGCAGATTGGAACTATGACAACGGCGACCCAGCCGGCCAAGAAAACACCAAATCGATTTCAGTAAACATGGTGTTGAAGCCTTCAGACTCCTTGAAATTGAAAGCCAATGGATTCTACGTCGATTCCGACGATACCCGCGCGTTGCAGTCGCAGTCGGCCAACAGCCCCCCAGGAACGTGTAACCTGACCTACTCGGGCAAGCTGCGCCAGGTCGGCACCGGCGCAGCCGGCGCGTCATTCACCACGAATCTTGCGACTGCGAACCGTGCCATTTTCTGCGGCTCGCTCCCCGATTGGACTAAGCAAAATGCAAATCTGTCTCCCGTCGGTAAGCTGACCTCCACGACACCATTATTTCCACTCAGCACCTCTTTGTCTGTCATACAGACCAAGCCTGTCGAATCGCAGAAGTATAACACGGTCTCGGCCCCCGATGGCTTGGGTGTTGAATACAGCCTGTGGCGCGTCAACCTTTCGGGCGAGTACACCTTTTCCAACGACGCGACCCTCTATGGGATCGCCTCGCGCGGCATCGCGAGCAACTGGAGCATCACGGACAACCTCTTCGGAACGCCGGCCACAGGCCTTGGCCCGAACCCTTGGCTAGTGGGTTTTGTGCAGTGGACGCGTGATAAATCCGCTGAAGTTCGCTATACCTCCGACGCCGAGAGCAATCTGCGCTACATGATCGGCGCCAGTTATTATAGCCAGGATACGCGTAGTTCTGATTACCCTGCTTTTGCCGGAGCTACCGGATATAAAAACAACATCGCCTTTGAAACGGGCAAGAACCTCGGCATTTTTGGCTCGGTTGACTAT
Source organism: Alphaproteobacteria bacterium (assembly GCA_031362385.1). GTDB lineage: Bacteria > Pseudomonadota > Alphaproteobacteria > Rhodospirillales > Rhodospirillaceae. Next base: position 14,879 of record JANLSL010000394.1, read on the forward strand.
GATTTTACCGACCAGTTGACTCTGTCGCTCGAAGGGCGCTGGAACAAAGATACGCAGACCATTCTGTATCAGGGCATCTCGCAACCTCGCCTGGCGAGAAACTTCCCCGTCGGCACCCCTGGCCCCTTCGATATCGAACCGAACCAAAACTTACCGCAGGAATATAAAGCCTTCATGCCGCGCGCGATTTTGTCCTACAAGCCCAACGCGGATATGAACTTCTACACCAGCTTCTCAAAGAGCAATCTGCAGGGCTTCTCTACCAATGCTGCGGCATATGCAGTCTTGGTGCCCGCCGGAGGCGTCAGCGTAGCTACGGTGGGGTTATTTACCCCAAAACAAACCTTGTCGGCCTATGAAATCGGCTTCAAGCAACAGGTATCCGACAGACTGAACTACTCGGTGGCTGGCTACTACATGAATTGGAAAAACCAAGTCTTCTTCGAACTCAGCCCCACGTTTGTCGCTGTTTACCTGCCTGGTGATTCCAGAACCTATGGAGTCGATTTCGACGCTCAATTCTCGCCAACCGATTGGTTACAACTCAGCACCGCCGCCACATATACCGACGTGAAGTTCACCAAATTTGGTGCGACTGGCTCACTCGGTGGAGCCGTCTTGTTTCCGACCTTGGCGGCGAATCCAGGCTTTTCGATTGATGCCAAAGGAAACCGGCCACGTTATATTCCGAAGTGGTCGGGCAACCTCGCCGCGACACTCCAGATCGGCCAGCTCATGGGCTACGAACCCGGCGCGTACCTGCGCGTCGACGGCGTTTATCAAGGCCAATTCTTTGCCGACAACACAAATTTCCTGTCGGTGGCCGGATATTGGAAGTTGAATGCCAGCGCGCACGTCAACATTAACGAAGACTTCGGAGTGGAACTTTACGGCAAGAACCTGACGAATGACCTTAGCTGGACCACAACGGGCGGCGATACGGGCGGCGTCGGCACGACGAACCGCAAGTCGTTCGGGTCACTGCCACGCAAGCGCGAGATCGGCGTGAAAGCCTCTTACAAGTTCTAAGAATACAAACACCGCAAATAAAAAGGGCCCCGGTTGGGGCCCTTTTTTATTGGTGTATGTGCCAAATCAAAATCATCTTAGCTCTTAGGCCGCTAAAGGTGCCAGTTCGTAATCAAGAACTGTGAGATCTCAGGTTTGATGTTGTACCAGCGCGCGTCGTTGCGCGTTGAATCGACAACCAGAAGTTTGTCGTCTGCGGTCATCACAGACCATACTTTATTGCCGACGATCTGTGCTTCAAGTTCGCCGTGCATATAGAACACATTCTTATTGATGCGCGCCCAGCTGGCGCCGAATGATTCGACTGTTTCACGAATCTTATCATCGCCGCGTTCGGGCCGAGCCAATTCAAAGGCGACAAAAAGATTACGCATGTTCGACGCCATAGCCTGTTCCCCTGCGTGAGCCATTTGCGGCAAGTGCCGACGGCCTGGTAGGCTCAAAGCCCACCGCGTTGTCCCTACGCTATATGCTAGGCCCTTAAGAAATATTCAACGCGGGAGTTTTTAGCTCTGTCACACCAAGAGCAGTTAGGCCTCAAAACTACTAAGCTTTATAACAGCTTAAGGGGAAGTGTCAGGCCAAGGCTGGGGCCACTTCACGCAGCAGCCGGTTGAGGTTGGAAAGTGCCTGCTTTGGCGTTCCAATCACATCAAAAAAGACCGCGTACCGAGTAGTCCCGGTACGCGCCATATCTTCGCGAAACCACGCCACCACATCATCAACGCTGCCGATGGGATTGTTAGCCATCAGCTTGGTGACCATCGCGTCTTCACTGGCCCCCTTTTTCTCGGCGAAAGCCAACAACTCTTTCAGAGCATCGCCATAAGGCCCGGCGATGGCGGCGCGATCAAACGCACCGGTGCGCCCACCGCGTAGCCAATCACGAAACTTATCGCGAAATTCGGCCAGCGCTTGTGCGCGGGTCTCGGCAATGTAAACGCAAGCACTGCCCACATGGATGGGCCGTGGGCCGCGATGACCTGCCGCTGCTAGCGCTGAGTCATAGCGTTTGACCACTGACTCGCGCTCGGCGTGGTTCTGGTGCCATGACAACAACAATGACAAGCCGCGTTCAGCGGCAATTTTCATGGTCGCGTCACTCTGCCCCGCGACAAAAATCGGTGGGTGCGGCTTGGTTAAGGGCCGCGGATAAATTTGCACCGGGGGGAACGCCCACAACGAGGGCTGCCCGTTGGACAGCGTGCCATCGACATAGTCTTTCGCCAAGGCACGGTGGATAAGATCAACGCCGTGATCGAGCGAGTCAGCAAACTTCGACAACGGCATATCGAAGACCATCGCATCGAGCGGATAACCGCCACGCCCCAAACCTAAATCAAACCGACCGCCGGAAAGATTATCCAGCATGGCTGCTTTTTCAGCGATCGACACTGGGTGTTGCAGCGGAATCAGCGAGATCGCATTGCCCACGCGGATTTTTGAGGTGGCCGCCAACAAAGCCCCGGCCATCACCAGCGAGTCAGGGCAAATCGAGAAGCCCATAAAATGGTGCTCGTTAATCCACACCGAATCGCAGCCCATGCGTTCAGCCTCGCGCGCGTACATCAGCGCGTTCTGATAAACCTGGGCATGGGATTGGCCGCTGGTATCGGACAGCGAGAGAAAAGCGCCGAACCCGACCATGGATAAGAACCCCCTGCTCTATTCAGCCGCTTTGAAGGTTTCAACTACGATTGGCTTGTCTTTGAGTTTGAACACGGTGATGGCGTTATTGCGCAAAATCTTGGCCTTGGCGGCGGGGCGGAACTTGTGTTCGTCGACTTCTTTCATGGCGCGGCGCGGGTCGACCACGGGCCAATCGGTACCGAACATAAACTTATCCTGACCGTAGGAATTTGCGTAATGAACAGCTGCGGGTGGCCAGTACTTAGGCGCGTAAGCGTCGCCAGCCATAAACACGTTCTCATGCTTCCAGCACATCGAGATCATTTCATCGACCCAGGGCGTACCCAGGTGAATGCCGATGATACGCAACTCGGGGAAATCAATCGCAACTTGATCAAGCAGGATGGGCTTGGCGACCGAGGGCAAGCGGCGATCTTTTTGATAGATCAGGTTTTGCCCCACTTGCAGCATGATCGGGATATCGAGTTCGCAGCATTTGGCATAATAGGGATAAATCTGCGCGGCATCGGGCGGCATGGCGAACCAATGCGGATACCAGTGGGCGGCAACAAAGCCGTATTCTTTTACAGCGCGCTCCAAATCACGCAGACCTTGCATGCCCCGCGTGGGGTCAACCCCGGCAGCACCTGAAAACCGGTCAGGGTATTGTTGGCATACTTCATAGACGCGCTCGTATTTCAGCTCGGTTGAGCCCTTCACCCGCAAATCACCACAGCGCACCGCACACAGGATGGACCGCGAAATCGCCGCCTCGTCCATCATCTTGATGTATTCCTCGACTTCCACACCCTGGCGGATTGAGGACGACTGGCGCACCTTGTCTTGGAATGAGCTGTCAGACGACACCGCACCGCCTGTGAACTCCTTGGGTGTGCGCAGATTGACCACAATATCAATGGCACCGAGGTGTGGGGCAGTCATGGTCAAGGTCCTCAAGGTTGGCTGGTTTCTGAGCAAGGGCGTAGCAGCCGAGCCCGCGAACCGTCAAGGCAAGGCCGCGAGCACACAGCGAACCACATCAAAAATGATCTGGACGACAAGGTTAGGGCAGCGAATGATGCAGCAATAAATTCAGTCGCAGGGGGACACATGCAGCGCATGATCATCGGACTAGTCGTAGGCCTGGGGCTGACGGCCTGCGCCAATACTCCAACATCGACAGCCCTGAAACCGGGCGGCGTATTCCGCGATTGCCCCACCTGCCCCGAGATGGTGGTGATCCCTTCAGGTGCATTCAAAATGGGCTCAGATGTGGTTGAGGCCATGCGCGGCGGCGAAATGCGCCCAGAGGGGCCCATCCGGGATGTCAAAATTGCAAAATCATTTGCTGCCGGAAAATACGAAGTCACGAATAAAGACTTCGGTATGTTCATCACTGCAACTGGCTACAAAGCTGCTGAGAGCTGCCAAGTGTGGGGCGGGGTTGATGTGGTGAAAGGCAAGACCTGGCGTGATCCCGATTACGGCCGCCCACCTGCCGATGATGAGCCGGTGGTGTGTGTGACGTGGCTGGATGCGAAGGCTTATGCCGCGTGGCTTTCACAAACCACTGGTAAAAAATATCGACTGCTGAGCGAAGCCGAATGGGAATACACCGCCAAAGCTGGGTCAAAGACAGTGTGGCCGTGGGGCAATGACGCACAGAAAATTTGTGAGTATGCCAATAGCTTTGACAAAACCGGTCGCGCTGACCCACGCCAAACCAACGACGGCGGCACTTCTAATGCAGAACAAACCGAGTGCTCCGATGGCTATGCCATTGTCGCCCCCGTCGGCAAATTCAAGCCCAATGCCTTTGGCGTGTTCGACACCATTGGCAACGTGTGGGAGTGGAC
>JANLSL010000402.1:0-6873 GCA_031362385.1 Alphaproteobacteria bacterium
ACCTCTTTATCCATTCGCGTCAGCGGGGCTGCCGTGGCGGCTTCATTCATGTCGATGGGCTGTGCCGTCGACTGGGCGAGGGCGCAGGATGTAAACCCGAGCAAGGGGAGTGCAAGAAGTCGCGCGCGCCACGTCCTCATGATTTATCTCCACTGCGCTCATTGCGAAGTGGAGCGAGGCTACGCTTATTTTGCTGTTGAATAAAGTGGCTCGGAATCGTCGCTAACTGCTGGGCCCGAAGCTTTGCACCAGGCTGCCGATCAGCACGTACCAGCCATCGACCAGTACGAAAAAGATCAGTTTGAAGGGCAGCGCCAGCATCATGGGCGGTAGCATCATCATCCCCATACTCATGAGCACACTGGCGATAACCATATCTATAATAATGAAGGGGATGTAGATCAAAAAGCCAATCTCAAATGCCCGGCGTAATTCTGAGATCATGAAGGCCGGAATCAGAACTTGGAGTGGGGTGTCTGCCGGTGTTGCGACTTTTTCGGTTTTTGACAAATTCATAAAGAGGTCGAGGTCTTTGTCGCGCACGTGGTTCATCATGAAACCATGGAACGGAACCATGGTGCGCTCAAAGGCAACTTGCTCGGTCACCTTGCCGTCGATCATCGGCTTAATGCCGCTATCCCAAGCTGATTGGAAGACGGGGCCCATAATGAATGCGGTCATGAAAATCGCCAGCGATGTCATCACAATGTTGGGTGGCGCGGTGTTGGTGCCAAGGGCGCGGCGCAAAATCGATAGCACAATCACAATGCGCGTGAAGGAAGTCACCATCAGAGCAATTGCGGGGGCTAAGCTCAGCACGGTCATCAAAATCAGCAACTGAACAATGCGTCCCGTGGTCGAGTTCTTATCGCCAAGGTCAAGCGTCAGGCTTTGTGCCGCAGCCTCTTGCGGCATGCTGAGCAAGGCCAGCGCCACGCCAGCAGCAATCAACAGCCACCAGCGGGGCAGGGCCGTAAATGAAGTACGAAGTTGAGCGGTTGCCGATGTCATGGCGTTGAATCCTTCGCGGCGTTCGAGGAAATATTCAAAAGCGATTTAAAATTAATACCAGTCGAGGCGGGTGCTTGGTTTGCAGCGTCATCAGCGGGCGCTGGGATATTTGTTTCAATCACTTGGCTGGAAGTGGGGCCCAGCAACACAAGGTGCTCCACGCTATCGCGCCTAACCAAGACAAGGCGGTGGCGGGCATCGATGCTGGCTGATTCAATTGTTTTCAAACGGCGTTTGCGACCCAGTGCACCTATTTGATTCTGGCCAACGCCCAAGCGACGCATGATCCATGTCACGGCGAAGATCATGCCAATGACAACAATCAGTGCCAGGATAAAACGGAAATACGAAGTAGCGTCCATGATTGAGCTTTCGCGCGCTGTCGTTATGGAAAATGTTTTGTTGCGTTGCCATATGCGGTGGCGCCGTCGCGCGTGGTTGCCATGTCGCCAAGGTTGGGCAGGCCGCCAAAGCGATCGTTCAGGTCTTTACTCAGTGCGTCAAACTCAGAAAGCAATGCGGTTAACGCTGGTGCAAGTGTGCGGCTTTGCGCAGACGGCAAGGCTTCGACCGTATCACATAGACGGCGAATACGCGTATCAACGGCACTCAGGTCAATGCTGCGACCTTGATGGGTCAACCGGCGCGCTGTGCTGAGAACAACGTGAATTTTTTCAATTTCGCTCAGTGCAATTTCTGATGATGCGGCTTGGGTCATGATTTTGCCTGGGGCGTTTTTATATGAAACGGTGCGGGCGGGGCTAGGCCATTGGCCTTGTAGACGTATGCAAGAATTTCAGAGACTGCTGCGAAAGCTTCAGTTGGTATTTCGCTATCGACATCAACGGCCGATAAGACCTGGACGAGATCTGCATCGCTGCGCACCTTCACGCCATTGGCAAATGCGATCGCCAGAATTTGTTCAGCGATATAACCGCGGCCACTTGCTGTAATCACCGGCGCGTTTTGACCAGCCTGTTCCTCAAGCGCCACGGCAACACTTTGTGGTGGTGCGGGCGTGCCTTTCGGAGGTGTGCGCGGCGTATCGGTCATCAAGGGTCCTAGGGGAGGTTTGTGCGAATCGGCAACACTCCCAGGCAAAAAATGCCGGGGATGGCTTAAGAAACGTTTAAACCAGCCCAAAAAGGGGCAAAAAAACCAAAGGATTACTTAGGCTTAGCCGGGGGTCTGGGGATTCATGAGTTCTTAAGACTCCTCGGCCAATTTTGCCTACCGGCGTGGGCAGCCCGTGTCTTGCAATGGCCCAGGGGATAAACCGATGGATCTGCAAAGTTTAAAGCTGTTCCAGATGGCGACCACCAAGATGGAGTGGGCCGCCCAGCGCCAGAAAGTTTTGGCGCAGAACGTCAACAATGCTGACACCCCTGACTATAAACCGCGCGACCTTAAGAAACTCGATTTCAAGCATATGCTCCGTGATGAAGTTGCGCCGGTGAAGGTTGTGCGCACCGACCAGGCTCATGCGAAAGGGACTATCCCTGAGCAAGATCAATTTCGGTCGCGTAGCTTGATGAAGTCGTTTGAAGAATCACCCGACGGCAACGAAGTCGTCCTTGAAGAACAAATGCAGAAGGTTGGCGAGACACGCGGTGAATACAACACCGCTATCCAACTCATGCAAACCCATATGAAGATGCTCAAAATGGCTCTTGGTAAGGGCGGCGGCTAACAGCTCGTATTGAGGAATAAGATCCCATGGATGATCTCAGTATCACAAATAAAGTCGCTTCTGCTGGCATGAAAGCTCAGGCCACGCGGCTACGCGTGATTTCCGAAAACTTGGCTAACGCCGACTCAACGTCGGAAATTCCTGGCAAGGAACCGTATCGTCGCAAGTTGGTGACCTTCCGTGATTCTTTGAACAAAGAACTGGGAGCTAACACCGTAAAGATCAAAAAAATCTTCAACGATGAAACACCACTTAAGTCCAAGTACGACCCAGCTCACCCTGGCGCGAACGCCGAAGGCTATGTGCAAATCCCCAACGTCAACTCGTTGGTGGAATTGATGGATATGCGCGAAGCCCAGCGTTCGTATGAGGCCAATCTGAACGTCATTTCTACGTCACGTTCAATGGTCTCTAAGACATTGGAATTATTGAAGTAAATTGATATTTAGGACCGGGAAATAGCCATGGCCATCGTCGATTTCAGCACTGCCGTTAACGCCTATAACCAAGCCGCCGGGGGCATTAAGTCTGCCTCATCTGGCAAATCGGTGATGGGCCCTGCCGCCAGCGAAGAAGGTGGTGGTTTTGCCGCGATGGTCACAGACACGCTCAAGGGTGCGGTGCAGGCGGGCAGGCGCTCAGAAGAACTGAGCTTGAAGCAAATCTCTGGCGAGGCTGACTTGAAAGACGTTGTCACAGCAGTCGCAAATGCCGAAACCACCTTAGAGACTGTCATCGCCGTGCGCGACAAGGTGTTGTCTGCTTACCAAGAAATTCTGCGTATGCCGATCTAGCGTGCATTAATCAGGTTCGTAGGCACCATCATGAATGAAATGGAAGTTCTCGATATCGCAAAAGATAGCCTGATGACCATGTTGGTTGTCTCGGCGCCAATCTTAGTGGTCGGGTTAATCGTGGGCTTGATCATCTCGATTTTCCAAACGCTGACCCATATTCAAGAAATGACTCTGACTTTTATTCCTAAAATCGTAGCAGTGTTTGCCACCACAATTCTGGTAATGCCGTGGATGTTGCGCGAACTGACCGAGTTCAATAACCGGTTGATGGATAAAATCGTCGGTTTGGGATAATCCCAGCGCGTTCATAGGGCGAGACGGCACGTTATGCTTGAGCAATTACTCGCCACGAATCTATTTCATTTTTTGCTGGTCTTTGCGCGGCTTTCAGTCGTGTTCTATCTCATGCCCGGCGTATCGGCAGGCTATGTGCCTGCGCGTCTGCGCTTAATTCTAGCGGTGCTGATTACCCTTATTATCTTGCCGGTGGTCAAAAGCTCACTGCCTGCACAGCCAGCCTCAGCGGCAGAATTGGTCAGCCTGATTGTGGTCGAAACGCTGATTGGCGGTTTCATGGCGGGCCTGATCCAGATCGTCATGGGCACGCTCATGCTGGCGGGTGAGGTGATTTCCAACGCCACGGGCCTCACCAACGCCTTTGTTGATGACTTGGTCTCTGAAGAACAAACCGCCATCGTGATTGGCTTGCTGAATATTGTTGCCGTGGTGCTGATTTTTAGCTCTGGCATGCATCAACTCATGTTCGCCGCCATGGTCGATAGCTACTCGTTGCTGCGCCCCGGTGAATCGCTGATGACCGGCGACATTCTCAACATTGTCTCGAATATGTTTAATCAGGCCTTCTACATGGGCTTGAAGCTGGCCTCGCCCTTCCTGATGTTCGAACTGTTGTTCCAATTCGCGAACGGTATTTTGTCCAGGCTTTCGCCGCAGCTGAACGTCTTTTTCGTTGCCCTACCTGCGCAAAATCTCATTGGGTTTGCGATTCTGATGATCTCACTGCCAACGTTATTAATGTATTTCCTTGGGTTCTTCGAGAATAGCCTCGAGAATTTCCTCAGTCCGGGGGCCGCGATCAATGGCCGAGGATAGTGACGATAAAACAGAGCAGCCAACAGAACGAAAACTGAGCAAAGCCGAAGACGAGGGCAACGTCCCGGTCTCAAAGGAAATCGCGAACGTCTTGATGATTATGGGGGTGCTGATCGTCGTTGGCACGATGGCACCCTGGATCACAAAGGATCTGATTGGTCTGCTGCGCGGATTTATCGAGCATCCCCACACCATGCAAACCGACATTCAAAGCATTCGCGTGCTGGTTGCGCAAATGGCCTGGCGGGTTGGGTTACTCCTGGCGATGCCGTTAGGCCTGTTTGTTATTATTGCATTCGTCTCGACGCTCGGCCAAGTCGGCTTCATTTTTACGCCGAGCAAGCTCGCCCCTAAACTGAGTTCACTTAATCCAATTTCGGGTGCTAAGCAGTTGTTCTCGTCCCAATCGTTGGTCGAAGCCGCAAAGGGCATCGCCAAGGTTGCGATCATTGTCGTCGTGTTGTGGGCGATGGTGGTTCCGAGCTTGCGTCACCCTGACCAGATTATGGATCAGGATCTGGTGACAACCGTTTCTGAAGTACAGCATTTAATTGTGCTCCTGCTGTTCTTTACGGTCATGGTTATGGCCGTAATTGCCGCACTAGATGTCGCCTATACCCGCTGGTCACACATCGAAAAACTCAAGATGACCAAGCAGGAGGTGAAGGACGAACACAAGGACATGGAGGGCGACCCCAAGATCAAGAGCCGCATCCGTGCCATCCGGCTCGAGCGTCATCGCAAGCGCATGATGGCTGCCGTGCCCAAAGCCACGGTGGTGATCACCAACCCAACCCACTTCGCGGTGGCCCTCAAATACGACATGGACGCGATGGGTGCGCCCCGTGTGGTCGCCAAAGGTGCTGACTACCTGGCCCTGCGCATTCGCCAGATCGCGGGCACCCACGATGTTCCAATTATCGAAAATCCCCCCTTGGCCCGCGCACTTTATGCTGCCGTCGAGGTTGATCAAGAGATTCCGCAAGAGCACTATAAGGCGGTCGCCGAGGTTATCGGCTTCGTCATGCGTCTAAAGGGCAAGCTGCTTGCCAAACCATAATGGGGACGGTGATTCGTTCAGAATCATCGCAGGACTTACGGCTGGGAGTGCTGCTGTTGGTGCGGGCCTAAGCCTGGTCGCGCCCGATGAGGTGCGCGCAATACCTGCACTTATTGCTCTGGCTGCGGCAAGCCTGACTCTGGTCTTGATTCTCTGGTCGCGCCGCCCACGTTCTGCTGTTGATTCTGCGGTAGCAGCCTTGGCCCCCGTCTTTGAGCGCATGACGGTCCCTCGGTTATTGACCACGCATACTGGTGAGGTGGTTCTGGCCAACAGCGCGGCCAAAGACTGGCTGCGCGGTCAGGCCCCGTTGCTGGCGATCAGCGAGCGCCTGTTTGTTGAGAGCACAGACGAAGACACCGCCGCCCGGCTTGAAGCTGCCGTCAGGTCGGGTGCGCCGTTCGATGCCGAAATTCCGCTGGCGGGCTTTGGCCCCGAGCCTGATTGGGTGCGCGTGTCACTAACCGCGTTGCCACTGGGTGACGGGCTTATGCTGTGGCGGCTTGATGACGTTACCGCGCGGCGCGCGATCGAAGACGTCCTCAACCAAGAGCGGCAAAACCTCGCCGATTTTCTGCATTACATGCCGATTGGGGTTTATTCCGCCGATATCGATGGGGTGTTGACCTTTACCAATCAGCGCTTTGCCGAATGGCTGGGTGTGGCACCAGAAATCCTTCCGGGGGCAAAGCTTGATGATTTGCTGACGGCGAACAGTGCCCGCCCCCAGCCTGAGGGTGAATGGCGCGGCGAAGTACAGTTCAAGATCAACGGCACAGAGTCTTTCCACTGCCTTGTTCTGCAAAGCACCTATGACGACGCAGGCGTGACCCGCACCCGCAGTCTTGTGGTGCGTGATGGGGTGATGCGCGACCATTCCGCTTCGCCCAGCCGCGCGGCTTACGAGCGCTTCCGGGCGCTGTTTAATGCCGCACCGGTCGCCATCGCTATTACCGACCCTGAGGGCATTATTGTCGACTGTAATGCGGCATTTGAGGAGTTGGCCCACCAGCCGCGCGCAGGCGTTATTGGTGGAACCTTGGCCGAGCGTCTTTTGGCCGATGACCGTAAGGCCTTCGCAGGTGAATTGGGAAAGGTGCTGTCGGGCGAAAGCTCTGGCATCCATCTTGATACGCGCCTTCAGGGCCGGGCGGTGGTTCAGGCCTCGGTTTATTTGGGCCCCCTGACCGCGCCGTTGGCAG
>JANLSL010000438.1:0-3687 GCA_031362385.1 Alphaproteobacteria bacterium
CGAAGCCACCTCTTTGTCCGATCCAACCGGCAGGAAGCGCTTCTCTTCTATTGCTCTCAGGATCATTGCCTGCTCATCAAGGCCGAGTTCACCTATTTCATCTAGGAACAGCACACCGCGATCAGCTGTTTTGATCAAGCCGGCGCGCTCTGCCGCCGCTCCGGTAAATGCGCCCTTCTTATGCCCGAAGAGTGCAGACATCGCGCTATCGCCTTTTAGCGTGGCACAATTGACCTCAACAAACGGTCCGGCAATCTGGTGCTTGAAGCGCTTTAGCTCCGTAATTCGCCGCGCCAGCTGACTTTTACCCGCGCCCGTTGGCCCCATCAGCAATATCGGCGCATGACTGCGAATGGCGACATGCTCGATTTCTTCAATCATCCGATTGAACCCGGGATTGCGCGTTTCAATGCCAGATTTCAGGAAATGCGTAGCTTCCTGTAGTTCGGCGGCAAATCGAGTGGCTATACTGTCATAACGCGAGAGGTCGAGGTCGATTATGCCAAAGGTACCAGCGGGATCGCGGTTCGATCCCCGGCTGGGCTGGGTCTGCAACAGCTTGCCTGGCAGATAGCGCGCCTCAGTCAGAAGGAAGAGGCAGATTTGTGCCACATGGGTGCCGGTGGTAATGTGGATCAAATAATCCTCGGCCTCTGGATCGAACCTAAAGCCATCGGCAAAGTCCAGTAGTTTGCCATAAACTTCCTCGAAAGCCCATGCATCGCTGAACTCGAAAATATGGGGCTCGACGTTCGTTTCCGGCGAGACCGAGGCGATATCCGTGATCACCTGTTCGGCAAGTTTCTGATGCTGTGCACTATGAAGAAGTACAAAACGGTCCACGCGCAGATCGGGGTGCATGTGAATCCCGACACTTGGCCGCCACTTGTTCCAGCGGCCCGCATCGAACCGAGCCGCATCGAGGGTGGATCCGAGGAAACTGATAACGGTTACGGGTTTCATCTTATACTACAATCTAAATTAAGATATCAGTGGCTATCATTTTTTCATACGTATCTTTTATAGAGTTTGCAACACAGCTAAAAACAATGACAATTTTGCATTTAAATTCAACGTTTAAGTTATTTTCCGGACGAAATCCGCAAAATTGGCACGTCATCTGCAATGTAATAAATGTCTGGCACAGTGGTTTTCGTAACATCGTGCTAGACAAGCGGCAAATGGGGCGGCTGGAATGGGCCAGCCGCTCCAAACACCGAACACTATTTTCTCGGCTTCGACAGAAGCGCAGAACTATCGGCCAAGGAGCCTGAAAATGAGCGAAGCGGTAATGGATGCCAAAGCACCATTCGATGTGATGGATGTCCCCGGCGGAGCGCATGTGAAAATGTGGACTCGGGGCGTTCCTGTCGATGAGAAGGCACGTGTTCAGCTGTCAAAAGCAGCAGCGATGCCCTTTGTCTTCAAACATGTCGCCGCTATGCCTGACGTGCATGTGGGAATCGGTGCGACCGTTGGCTCGGTGATTCCGACCAAGGGTGCGGTTATTCCGGCTGCGGTCGGCGTTGACATTGGTTGCGGGATGATGGCCGCGCGGACCTCACTCCACGCCAATGATCTGCCCGACAATCTTGACGGCGTACGCGATGCTATCGAACGTGCCGTGCCGCATGGCCGGACTTCGGGGCGCGGCGGGCGTGACAAAGGCTCCTGGGGTGATCCGCCGATTGAGGTGGTCGATGCTTGGGGACAGCTGTCTGCGCGTTTCAAGCTCATCGTCGATAAATATCCCCGTCTCGCGCGGGTCAACCACGTGACTCATCTGGGTACGCTTGGAACAGGCAACCACTTTATCGAGCTGTGCCTCGATACGGAGGGTCGTGTCTGGGTGATGCTGCATTCGGGCTCACGCGGCGTCGGCAATGCGATTGGTACGTTCTTCATCGAACTGGCCAAGCAGGATATGCGCAAATGGTTCATCAATTTGCCCGATCAGGACCTTGCCTATTTTCCGGAAGGGACTGAGCATTTCGACGATTATGTTGAGGCGGTGGAATGGGCGCAGGAATTTGCAGCGCTAAATCGGCGGATGATGATGACCAATGTGATCCGCGCATTGAAGGGCGAGATCACCAAGCCGTTTGATGCCGAGCTGGAGGCGATCAACTGTCACCACAATTATGTGACACGCGAAAACCACTTCGGCGAGAATGTGCTAGTAACCCGCAAGGGTGCGGTGCGGGCAGCAAAAGGCGTGATGGGGATCATCCCGGGATCAATGGGCGCGAAGTCGTTTATTGTGCGGGGCCTCGGCAATGCCCAGTCATTTGACAGCTGCTCGCACGGCGCAGGTCGGGTGATGTCGCGAACGGAAGCAAAAAAAGTGGTGACGCTTGAGGAGCATATCGCTGACACCGAAGGCGTCTCTTGCCGGAAGGATGAGGGCGTGATCGATGAAAGTCCACGTGCCTACAAGCCAATCGAAGCCGTGATGGCCGCACAGGCCGATCTGGTAGAGATCGTCCACACGTTGAAACAGGTGGTGTGCGTGAAGGGGTAACCCCTCTTCACGCACACAGCCAACCGGAGGCGAGCATGCATGATTCGGTCAATGAATGGCTGCAGGATGGCAGGCTGTGGATTTGGCAATACGCCAATGCCAACCGAAGCTGGTGTGGCTGGCACTTTGCAGCCGACGCCCGAGGCTGCAGGTCTATCAAAGATCTGCTCGATCGGATGAGTGCCGGGGAAGCGTGTTATAGAACGTTGCACCTGGAATTCGTCCCGTATTCCTTGCTTCATGGGATAGGATATGATCGCAAATGTGCACGGCAAAATGACAAGCTACGGCTTCAGTTTTTGCCGAAAGCACACGATCTGTCACTGTATCCTCAAGAGGACCGGCTAGTGATTACTATAGGCAATCTCCGTCTGCGCGACCTAGCGCTGGCGTTCGCCAAGGTCGGGGTCGGTGGTGGTGACTTTGGAATTGCTACTTCCGACCGAAAAGGCTCTGAACGCTGGATGTTTTGGTGGCCAGCTCATGATGCGTGCTAGAAGAAAGTGTTGAGAAAAGAGAATGATTATCATCGACGGCGCTGAAGGTGAAGGCGGGGGCCAGGTTCTGCGTAACAGCGCGGCCCTGTCTCTCGTCACAGGCGAGCCTTTCCGGATTACTAGTATTCGTGGCAACCGCGCGAAGCCCGGTTTGATGCGTCAGCATGTCACTGCCATTGAGGCGGCGTCCATGATCGGCAATGCCGAAACCACCGGTCTTGCCGTCGGCTCAAGCGAGCTGACCTTCAAGCCTGGTAAAGTGACACCAGGCGATTATCATTTTGCGGTTGGGACGGCGGGAAGCACCAGCCTTGTCCTTCAGACCGTGCTGATGCCATTGATCTTCGCTGCCGCGCCTTCGCGCTTGGTGCTCGAAGGTGGCACGCACAATATGATGGCTCCGCCATTCGAGTTTATCGAACGATGTTTCCTGCCCATAGTCAACCGCATGGGTCCGAAGGTGAGCGCCAAGCTTGTTCGTCATGGCTTCTACCCGCGCGGTGGTGGCCGCATCGAAATAGATATTGAACCTGCGCCCCTTTGCCAGATTGAATGCATCAACCGCGGCCAGCTCATTTCGCGCGCAGCCATCGCATATGTCGCTGGCTTGTCGGGAGAAATCGCTGAACGCGAAATCAAGGAAGCCAAAAAGCGACTTCTCGATTGGCC
>JANLSL010000371.1:0-3811 GCA_031362385.1 Alphaproteobacteria bacterium
GCCCGTATCGCACGGGCCATTGATTTTATCGTCGCCCAACGCCCGCGCCACCCGTCGCTCGACGACGTCGCCGACCATGTGGCCCTCAGCGCGTTCCATGTGCAGCGGCTCTTTAAGCGTTGGGCGGGGGTAAGCCCCAAGCAATTTATGAGTTATCTCACGCTGGAGCACGCCAAAGCGGTGATGGCCGAATCGGTGTCGGTGTTAGATGCCACCTACCAAGTCGGATTATCAGGGCCTGCGCGCCTGCATGATTTGTTTGTGACCCATCAGGCGATGACGCCCGGCGAATACAAAGCCCAAGGTCGCGATTTGGTCATTCGTTATGGCTTGCACACCACCCCCTTTGGCCGCGCGATCATTCTCACGACCGAGCGCGGTGTCTGCGGCATCGATTTTATCGACGGTAGTGACAAGGCGGCTGTTAAGGCTGCACAAGAACAATGGCCCCTCAGCCGCTTGAGTGAAGATTCACCAGCGACTTTGGCTGTCGTCAGGCAGCTCTTTGGGAACGCGGAAAAACGCGGTCCATTACGCCTGCTTCTGCGCGGCACGAATTTCCAGATTCAGGTCTGGTCAGCGTTGATGCGCGTGCCACCAGGGTCACTGGTGTCATATGGCGATATTGCGACTGCTATTGGCAGTGCAGATGCCCAGCGCGCGGTTGGCACAGCGCTTGCCAACAATCTCATCGCTTACGCGGTGCCGTGTCATCGTGTGTTGCGCGCGACCGGGGCATTTAAGAATTACAAGTGGACGCCCACGCGCCGCCACGCCCTCTTGGCCTGGGAGGCGGCCCATCAAGAAGCACCTTCACGCCTTACCTCTCGGTTCCTAATCTAGGGCCCTGGGGGTACGCCGTATCGCACCGCACAAGAAGAATGGGCTGAGGGCCCGCCCGCCCTAAAACGCCCCGAATCCTGTTGATATTAGGGACTTTTTGCCCTTAGTCTGTGCCCATCTAAGACCCTCAACCGAGGGCAAAGGGGCCGTTTCACGATCTTTGTTGTTATTGGTCGTCACGGCAGGACATGAGGGCGGAGTGAAAACGATGAAACGTTTGGTTGTGACTGGTGCATTTGGCGCCGCATTTTCGATCTTGGCCAGCTCGGTCTTGGCCAGTGCGGCCATGGCGCAGCAATTCACCAACATGATTGTTTACGGTGACTCGTTGTCTGATTCGGGCCGCCTGTTCGCCATTACGGGTGGCACACAACCGCCAAGCCCGCCATATTTTAATGGCCGCTTCTCCAACGGTCCGGTGTGGACCGAGATGTTGCCATCCAAGCTCGGCTTTACGTTTAATCCAGCCACAAACTTTGCTGTTGGTGGTGCCGAGAGCGGTACGGGCGGCCCTGTTGGTGTCGCGACCCAAGTCAACGTTTTGTCAGCGGCAACCCCGGTTAACGCCAACACATTGGTCGTGGTCTGGGCTGGTGCGAACGACATGCTCAACCGTGCTGCCACAACCCCATCGGCCACATTGATTGGTCAGGTCGTCACGAACGTCGCAACGGCGGTGAGCACAGTTTCGGCGCGCGGCGGGAAAACCTTCTTGGTCGGAAACTTGCCTAATCTTGGGCGCACACCTGGTGGTGTTGCATCGGGCAGTGGCACGTCACTCAGTGGCTTAAGCCAAGCTTATAATACAACGCTCGCTGGCTCACTGGCCGGGCTCGAGACTGCGCGCAATGTGCGCATTGTGTTGATGGATACTTTTGGTTTGTTCAACGATGTGCTGGCTAATCCAGCGCTGTATGGCATTACGAACACGAGCATTCCTTGCCTCACCCCCGCAGGTTTGACGGGGGCTTGTTCCACTGCCGCCGCGGCACAAGGCACTTTGTTCTTTGACTCGATCCATCCCTCGGCTACGGCTCATGCCGTTATTGCTAACTTTGCAGCGGCAACCTTAGACCAAGACGCTAACATGGCGCGCGTGGCAACGGTGACGTCGTATATTGCCCCGCAAATTCTTGACACGATCCGTCAAGGGACCAACGATCGCCTCAGCACACTGCGCGCTACCAACAGCAAAGAGCGTTCAACGCAACCGACAGGTCTTTATGGCGCAGTGAAATACGGCAAGGGCGACCGCGATAGCAGCGCCAATCTCGCTGGATTTGGCTATGACATGCTGTCGTATACCGTTGGCTTTGACCGCGTGTATACAGACGGGTTCGTACTGGGCGGTGCGGCGACTTATATCGATGGCAAGGCCAAGCTTGATAGCAATCGTGGCCGCCAAGACTTCACAGCCGCCGCGTTTGCCACGTACCTGGGCTATCGCAAAGACGAGATGTGGATTGATTTGTCTGGTGCGGGAAGCTGGGAAAATTACGACCTGGCCCGCAATACTGGCTTTGTTCAGCGCCCAACCGCCATCGGTAACCCGAATGGCAACAGCTTTTATGCTGCCTTGGACGGTGGGGTAAATCTGATGAGTGAGGGGGCAGTCAATATCGGCCCGATTGCTGGGGTGCGTTATCTGCGTTCCAATGTTGACGCCTATACTGAAACCGCTGCTGAAATGTTTAATACGATCTCAGCAAAGCAAAGAAATAACGGCGTCATTGGAACAATCGGCGCGCAAGCGTCTGGCGGTTTTGTTTCAGGCAATACCGCGTTCTCGCCGCATCTGCGTGTCGCCTATGAGAACGAGCTGAAAAAACTTAACCACACTGTTTCAATTACTAATGGCGTTGGTCAGATTCGAATGATCACGGGCGGAAGCGGTAATCGTGACCACGTCCTGGTGAGCGCCGGCGTAAATATCCAGGCTGGGCCCAGCTTGGCATTTAGCGTTGATTACAATGGGACTGTTTCCCGCTCTGACGGCAAAGACAATTCAGTCGTTGGTCGCGTGGTATATTCTTTCTAATCTTCAGCCACACATGTTGTTCAATCGGCGCTGGGTGACCAGCGCCGATTTCGTTTTAGGCTTGCCGCCCAAAGCATTCCGTGATCGCTTTAAATATCACTTCTTGTTCGATAGGTTGAACCTATGGCCACCCCCGTCTTTTCTGCCCGCAATCCACGCACCGGTGTTCATGACTATCAGTGCGAGCACACCACCGCGTCGGAACTCGATGATATTGTCCGTCGCTTAAGGGGCACTCAACCGGTCTGGGCAGCCCTGTCGGTCGATCAACGGCTCGAGGCACTCCATCAATTCATCGTGGCGGTGGAGCGAAATACAGACGCTATTTTCAATGCACTGAAAACTGATACGGGCCGTGTACGTATTGCCAAACTTGAAGTCGGTGCGTTGGGCGGTGTGATGAAACGCATCGCTGCTGATGCCCGGGCGATGTTGGGCGATATTGCCAATCGGCCAACCATGGTGGCGCACATACTGGGCGGCGGGCACTATGTGCCCTATGGCATTATGGGCAACATCACGCCTTGGAATTTTCCCCTCCTGCTCTCGTTTATCGATACGCTCCCAGCCTTGGCGGCGGGCAATGCGGTTATTATTAAGCCCAGTGAAGTCACGCCGCGCTGGGTCGAGCCCTTGCGCAAAGCCCTTAAGGAAGTACCAGCCGTTGAAAGCGTTCTCGTCTTTGCGCGTGGGCCAGGTGATACCGGGGCAGCGTTGATCGAACGCGTTGATCTGGTCAGCTTTACGGGAAGCGTGCGTACGGGCCGTAAGGTTGCTGAAGCGGCGGCCAAACGGTTCATCCCGGTATTTCTTGAACTGGGTGGCAAAGACCCAGCCATCGTACTGGCGTCAGCAAACGTAGCCATGGCGGCGGCCGGAATTTTACGTGCGTCGGTCGCGGCAACCGGGCAGGCCTGCCAATCGGTTGAG